>JAKAZX010000107.1 GCA_021826485.1 Pseudomonadota bacterium
CCCCGCCCATCGCCTGGATCAGGCTGTCATAGCCGGGGCGGGCGGCATACGGCCCGGTCTGCCCGAACCCGGTGATGGAGCAGTAGATCAGGCTGGGATGCGCCCCGCGCACCTGCTCCCACCCCAGCCCGTAGCGGGCCAGCGCGCCGACCTTGAAATTCTCCGCCAGGATGTCGCACTGGGCCAGCAGCCGGTGCGCCAGCGCCTGCCCCTCCGGCTGGGCGATATCCAGCGTCACCGAGTATTTGTTGCGGTTGACGCCGGCGAAATAGGCGCTCTCGGTGCTGCCGGGCAGATGCGGCGGGGCGAAGCCGCGGGTGTCGTCGCCGCTGCCGGGTTTCTCGATCTTGATCACCTCGGCGCCCAGGTCGGCCAGCATCTGCACGCAGGTCGGGCCGGCCAGCACCCGCGTCAGGTCGAACACGCGCAGGCCGCGCAGCGGGCCGCTCGGGGTCGGGGTCGGTGCATCGCTCATGCGCCGCTTATAGGCCGGGCGGGCGCGCGGCGGAACCGGCCGCCGGCCCCAGGTGTTGCAGGACAGCAACAGTTCCGGGGGGACCGCCGCGCCGAGTTGTGTTGCGGGGGAACCGCATACCGGCGGCTAGGTTCTGTCGCGGCGCAGGTTCACGAAGGCGGGGCCGGCGGCATGACGCATCTTAGCGAGGGACACGGCGGATGAATGTGAAGCAAGCCTTGCTGGCCGGATCAATCCTGGCGCTGCCGGCGGTGGCAGTGGCGCAGCCGATCGACGGCCTCTATGTCGGCGGCGGCGCCGGCGCCAATTTCCTGAACCCCGAGCCGAACAAGGGCTTCGGCCTGCCGGGCGGCGGTACCGTGGCGAAGCATGACGGCGTGCACTTCGATACCGGCTGGGCCGGCGTCGGCAGCGTCGGCTGGGGCTTCGGCAACGGGCTGCGCGCCGAAATCGAGGGTGACTTCTACCGCAACCAGGTCGGCAACGTCACCCGCATCTCCCCCTCCAACGGGTTCGAAAACAAGTACGGCGCGATGGCCAACGTGCTGTACGACATCAACCTTGCGTCGTACGGCGTGACGATGGTGATGCCGTATGTCGGCGTCGGCGCCGGCTACCAGCACAACAGTTGGGCCGGCGTCTATGCCGGCGGCCCGCCGACCCAGTTGCAGGTGGACAAGGCGGTGAACGGCCCGGCCTTCCAGGGCATCGTCGGCCTCGCCCTGCCGATCAAGTCGGTCCCCGGCCTCGCCATGACCGTCGAATACCGCTTCATGGACATGCCGTTCACCCGCAAATACGGCGCCGTGCTGACCACCGGGGCCGCGCCCATTCCGGGCGTCCTGCGCATGGGCGAGGACATCAACCAGAGCGCCCTGCTCGGCCTGCGCTACGCCTTCAACACCGCCCCGCCGCCGCCGCCGCCCGCCCCGGCGCCGGCCCCGGTGGCCGCCCCCGCCCCCGCCCCGTCGCGCACCTATCTGGTGTTCTTCGACTGGGACAAGGCGGACCTGACCGACCGCGCCAAGCAGATCATCGCCGAGGCGGCGCAGAACTCGACGCGCGTGCAGGTCACCCGCATCGAGGTCAACGGCTACACCGACACCTCCGGCAATCCGAAATACAACCAGAAGCTCTCGGTGCAGCGCGCGCAGAACGTCGCGGCCGAACTGGTGCACGACGGCGTGCCGCAGAACGAGATCGTGGCGCAGGGCTTCGGCGACACGCATCTGCTGGTGCCGACCGCCGCCAACGTGCGCGAGCCGCAGAACCGCCGCGTCGAGATCATCCTGAAGTAGCCGGCACGGGACACCTCGCCGCCAACCCGCCGCCCCTTCCGCGCCGATGCGCGGAAGGGTGCGGCCGGCGGTGGTGCCGCCCCCTGGATCACCGCGCCGCCCGCCGGTAGGTTGCGCCGATGCCCGACCCCCTGCCCCTGCCGCCGCATCCGGATACCGAAATCGAATCCGATGAGACGGTGTGGCGCGGCCGGTTCCCGATCCAGCGCGTCCGCTTCCGCCACCGCCGCTTCGACGGCCGCATGTCCGGCCCGCGCGTCTGGGAACTCTGGCGCCGCGGCCGGGCCGCGGCCCTGCTGCCCTACGACCCGCGCGCCGACGCGGTGCTGCTGATCGAACAATTCCGTCTGCCCGCCCTCGCCGCCGGGATCGACCCGGTGCTGGTGGAGGTGCCGGCCGGCCTCTGCGACCCCGGCGAAACGCCGGAGGCGACGCTGCTGCGCGAGGCGGAGGAGGAGATGGGGCTGGCGCCCCGCCGCCTCGCCCGCATCGGCGACTTCCTGCTGACCGCCGGCGGCAGCGACGAACATGTCGCCCTCTATGCCGGGGAGATCGACGCCCCCGCCGCCGGGCCGGACGGCCTCCTCGGCACCGCCGGCCTGGCGGCGGAGGAGGAGGATATCCGGCTCCGCCGCTGGCCGGCCGACGTGGCGATCGCGGCCGCCGCGGACGGCCGCTTCGCCAATTCCGTCACCGCGATTGCGCTGCTCTGGCTCGGCCTGCGCCGGGACCGGCTGCGCCGGGAGTGGACATGACCGAACGTCTCTATCTGCGCGACCCCATGCTGCGCGATGCCGAGGCCGCGGTGCTCGCGAGCGCGCCGGACGGCATCGTGCTCGACCGTTCGCCCTTCTATCCGCGCGCCGGCGGCCAGCCCGGCGATGCCGGCACGCTCGCCTGGGACGGTGCGGCGGCGCCGATCACCGAGGCGGTGAAGGGCGAGGGCGAGGCGGTCCGCCACCTGCCGGCCGAGGGCACGGCACTGCCGGCGGTCGGCAGCATGGTCCGCGCCACGATCGACTGGCCGCGCCGCTCCGCCCATATGCGGATGCACACCGCCCTGCACCTGCTGTGCGCGGTGCTGCCGGGCGCGGCGGTCACCGGCGGGCAGATCGGCGCCGACCGGTCGCGGCTGGATTTCGACCTGCCCGACCCGCCTGCCCGCGACGCCATCGAGGCGGCGCTGAACGCCCTGATCGCCGCGGACCATCCGGTGTCCGCCGAATGGGTCGATGAATCGGTGCTGGACGACAATCCCGGCCTCGTCCGCACCCTGTCGGTGAAGCCGCCGCGCGGCACCGGGCGGCTGCGGCTGGTCCGCATTGGCACAAGCGAGGTTCCGGTCGATCTGCAACCCTGCGGCGGGACGCATGTGGCGCGGACCGGGCTGATCGGTGTGGTCCGCGTGCTGAAGCTGGAGAACAAGGGGCGGCAGAACCGCCGCATCGCCATCGCCCTCGCGGATGGTGAAGCGCCATGACCGATCCGCTCGTCACCACCGCCTGGCTTGACAGCCACCGCGCCGATCCCGATCTGCTGGTGCTCGACGCCACCTATTTCCTGCCGGCCGAGAACCGCGACGCGGCGGCGGAGTATCGTGCGGCGCATATTCCCGGCGCGCGCTTCTTCGACATCGACGCGATCGCCGATGACGCGACCGACCTGCCGCACATGGTCCCCTCCCCCGGCCGGTTCGCGCAGATGGTCGGCGCGCTCGGCATCGGCAACCACCACCTGCTGGTGTTCTACGACCAGCGCGGCATCTTCTCCGCCCCGCGCGGCTGGTGGCTGATGGGGCTGTTCGGCCACGACCGCGCGGCGGTGCTGGATGGCGGGCTGCCGAAATGGCGCGCCGAAGGCCGGGCGGTGGAACAGGGCGCGCCCCCGCCGCCCGCCGCCGCGACCTTCCGCCCGGATTTCCGCGCGGCCCGCCTGCGCGGCATCGGCGACATGCTGGCCAATGTCACCGCCGGCGCCGAGCAGGTGCTGGACGCCCGCGCCGCCCCGCGCTTCCGCGGCGAAGCGCCGGAGCCGCGGGCGGGCATGCGCAGCGGCCACATCCCCCGCTCGGCCAACCTGCCGTTCGGCGAACTGCTCCGCCCCGACGGCACCATGCTGCCGGCCGCCGACCTGCGCGCCCGCTTCGCCGCCGCCGGCATCGACGGCACGCGCCCGGTGGTCACCAGTTGTGGCTCCGGCGTCAGCGCCGCCGTGCTCACCCTCGGCATGGTGCGGGCAGGGCTGCCGATGGGCGCGCTCTATGACGGGTCATGGAGCGAATGGGGCGGCCGGCCGGATACCCCGATCGCCCGCTGACCGCCGCTGCGCGCCGCATGGCAGTTCCCCGCTTGCCAAGCGGCGCGCAAGCCGATTCAAGTCCGGGTGGACTGCGCAAGGATCCGCCCCATGCCCGACTCCGCCCCCCCGTCCCGGCCGCAGGACTGGCACACCCGCCTCTCCCATGCCGGCCGCGCCGGGACCCATGTGCACGGCTTCGTCAACCCCGCCGTGCATCGCGGATCGACCGTTCTCTGCCCCGACCTCGCGACGCGCGATGCCGCCGGGCGCCAGCGTTTCGATCAGGCGATGGTGTACGGGCTGTGCGGCACGCCGACCCACTGGCCGCTGGAGGACATGCTGGCGGAGATCGAGGGCGGCACGCGCTGCCAGATCGTCGGCACCGGCCTTGCCGCCATCACCGTGCCGCTGCTCGCCTATCTCGGCGCCGGCGATCACCTGCTGCTGCCGGATTCGGTGTACGGGCCATCGCGGCAGTTCGCCGACCACTTCCTCGCCCGCATGAACGTCGCGACCACCTATTACGACCCGATGATCGACGCGGCCGGCCTCACCGCGCTGATGCGGCCGGAAACCAAGGTGCTGTATCTGGAAAGCCCCGGCAGCCACACGTTCGAGGTGCAGGACGTGCCGGCGCTCGCCGCCGCCGCCCGTGCCCGCGGCATCACGGTGATGATCGACAACACCTGGGGCATCCATTTCTTCCAGCCGTTCGCGCATGGCGTCGATGTCTCCATCCAGGCGCTCACCAAATATGTCGGCGGCCATTCCGACATCGTGCTGGGCGGCATCGTCACCAACACCGAGGCGGACTGGCAGAAGGTGCGCTCCGCGGCGCTGCTGCTCGGCCAGTATGCCAGCCCCGACGATTGCTGGCTGGCGCTGCGCGGGCTGCGCACGATGGCGGTGCGGCTGGACCGGCAGATGCAGTCGGGGCTGGAAGTGGCACGCTGGCTCGCCGCGCGGCCGGAAGTGGCGCGGGTGCTGCACCCCGCCCTGCCCACCTGCCCCGGCCATGAGTTCTGGCGCCGCGACTTCACCGGCGCGTGCAGCCTGTTCGGCGTGGTGTTCCAGGACAGCTATTCCCGTCCCGCGGTGCACGCGATGACGGAAAGCCTCTCCCTGTTCGGCATCGGCGCGTCCTGGGGCGGCTATGAGAGCCTGATCCTGCCGACCACCGGCTATGTCACGCGCACCGCCGGCAGCGGCGCGTTCGGGGGCGAGGTGGTGCGGCTGCATATCGGGCTGGAGGCGCCGGCCGATCTGATTGCCGACCTGGAACGCGGCCTCAGCGTGCTGCGCGGCTTTGGCCGTTGAGGTCGGCGGCGGCGGCGCAGGCGGCGCACAGCCCCTCCGCCTCCACCGTGGCGCGGCCGACGGTGAAGCCGGCGCGGGCGGCGGCGGCGTTCAGCGCCGCGGCCAGCCCGGCATCCTCGATCTCCCTCACCTGCCGGCAGGCGCGGCAGATCAGGAACTGCGCGGCGTGGGAGTGCCCGGCATCCTCGACGCAGCCGACATAGGCGGCCAGCCGCTCGATCTTGTGAACCAGCCCCTGGGCGAGCAGGAAATCGAGGGCCCGGTACACCGTGGGCGGCGCCGCCGGCCCGCGGCGGGTGCGCAGCCGGTCCAGCAGTTCGTACGCGCCGGCCGGCCCCGCATCCTCCAGGATCAGGCCCAGCACGTCGCGCCGCAGATCGGTCAGCCGCGCACCGCGGGACTGGCAAAGCGCCGCGGCGCGGGCCAGCATGGCCTCCGTGCGGGGCGAGAAGGTCAGCTCCGTCTCCATTCGGGGCGAGCATAGGCAGCCATGTCCGACGACGCCATCATCGACGCGATCGCCTTCGACGCCGCCGGCCTGGTGCCGGCCGTCGCCCAGCAATTCGACACCGGCGAGGTGCTGATGCTGGCCTGGATGAACCGCGAGGCGGTGCGGCAGACGCTGGCCACCGGCCAGGCCTGCTATTTCAGCCGCAGCCGCGGGGCGCTGTGGCGGAAGGGGGAAACCTCCGGCCAGACCCAGCGCCTGATCGAACTGCGGCTGGACTGCGACGGCGACGCGCTGCTGCTGCTGGTCGATCAGCAGGGGGTCGCCTGCCACACCGGCCGGCGGGACTGTTTCTTCCGCGCCGCGCGTGACGGCGCCTGGACCGAGATCGCCGAGCCGCAGGTGGCGCCCGATCGTCTTTACGGCCGCACCTGACGGGCAACGGGGCGCTGGCGCGCGCCGGCGGGAATGCTAGGCTGACATCGCCAGCAGGAGGAGGAAGCGCATGAGCAAGGTGGCACTCGTCACGGGCGGCACGCGCGGCATCGGTGCCGAAATCAGCCGCCAGCTCAAGGCGGCGGGGCGCGCCGTCGTTGCCAGCTATGCCGGCAACGACGGCGCGGCGCGCGACTTCGCCGCCGAGACCGGCATCCGCATCATGAAGTTCGATGCCGGCGACTTCCGGCAGTGCGAGGCGGCGGTGCAGCAGATCGCCGCGGAGGTCGGCATCATCAGCATCCTGGTGAACAATGCCGGCATCACGCGGGACGGCACGCTCGCCAAGATGACGCGCGACATGTGGGATGCGGTGATCGACACCAATCTCGGCAGTTGCTTCAATCTCTGCAAGCTGACCTTCGACGGGATGCGCGCGGAGAAGTTCGGCCGCATCGTCAATATCGGCAGCATCAACGGCCAGGCCGGCCAGTACGGGCAGGTCAACTACGCCGCCGCCAAGTCGGGCATCCACGGCTTCACCAAGGCGCTGGCGCAGGAAGGCGCGCGGTTCGGCATCACGGTGAACGCGATCGCGCCCGGCTATGTCGATACCGACATGGTGCGCGCGGTGCCGGCCGACGTGTTGCAGAAGATCGTCGCGCGCATCCCGGTCGGCCGGCTCGGCCATGCCGAGGACATCGCGCGGGGGGTGGTGTTCCTGACCGCCGACAACGCCGACTTCATCACCGGCTCGACGCTGTCGATCAACGGCGGGCAGCACATGTACTGAGGCGTCCCGGCGGCGTTCGGCGCATCGGGCTGCCGGGTTGAACGCCGCCACGCTGGCCGGCGCCGGCGCGATCGCGCTGTGGGCCTTCCTCGGCCTGCTCGCGCGCGCCGCCGGCAGCCTGCCGCCGCTGCAACTGACGGCGATGTGCTTCGCGGTCGCGGCGCTGCTGGGGCTGCTGGTGCTCGGCCTGCGCGGGCGGCTGGGCGATCTGCGCCAGCCGGCACTGGCCTGGGCGCATGGCGTGGGCGGGCTGTTCGGCTTCCATGCGCTGTATTTCACCGCCCTCGCCTTCGCCCCGGCGGCGGAGGCGAACCTGCTGAACTACACGTGGCCGCTGCTGATCGTGCTGCTCTCGGCCTGGCTGCTGAAGCTGCGGCTGACGCCGCGGCATCTGGTGGGCGCAGCGCTCGGCGCGGCCGGCTGCGCCCTGCTGCTCGGCGGCGGCGCGCGGCTGACCGCGGGGGCGCTGCCGGGCTACCTCGCGGCCGCGGCCAGCGCGCTGACCTGGGCGTTCTATTCGGTGCTGTCGCGGCGGCTGGCCGCGGTGCCCACCGGTGCGCTCGCCGGGTTCTGCGCCGGCAGCGCGGTGCTGGCCGCGCTCAGTCACTTCGCGACCGAGCCGAGCGTGCGGCCGGACCCGCTGGCCTGGGCGGCGGTGCTGGCCATGGGGCTGGGGCCGGTGGGGGGCGCCTTCTTCCTGTGGGACATCGGCATGAAACGCGGCGACCCGCGGCTGCTGGGCACGCTCGCCTACGCCACGCCGGTCGCCTCCACCCTGCTGCTGTGCTCCGGCGGATTCGCGCCGTTCAGCACGACCCTGCTGGTCAGCGCGGTGCTGGTGGCAGCCGGCGGGCTGGTGGCGGCGCGGGCCTAACCCTTCGGCGCGGTCCGGGCCATGCAGGGTTCGCGCCCGAACGCCTCGAACCAGGCTGCCAGACGTGGGGCCGCCGGGCGCCAGGGTTCGTGGGCAAACCGGAAATCCAGATAGCCGAGCGCGCAGCCGACGCTGATCGTGCCGATATCGACAGCGCTGTGCGGCAGGTCGGCCTCCAGCATCGCGAGGGTGCGGTCCACCGCGGCCTTGTTGCGCGCCATCAGCGCGGTGCGGGCCGCTTCCTGCGGGCGCAGCCCGTCCTGCCGCCGCGCCACCGCCGCGTCCATGATCCCGTCCGCCGCGGCCTGCTGGCGCAGCGCCAGCCAGCGGGCGCCGGAGGTGCGCGGAAACAGCGGAATCCCATCCTCCCGGCTGTCGAGGTATTCGCAGATGACCGGGCTGTCGAACAGCGCCAGCCCATCCTCCGTCACCAGACAGGGCACGCGCGACAGCGGGTTGGCGGCGAGCAGGTCCGGCGGGCTCTCATGCGGGTTGGTGGTGACCAGCGTGATCCGCTCATGCAGGTCGCGGGCGATGGCGCAGGCCATCACCTTGCGCACGAACGGACTGGCCGCCGAATAGAACAGTTTCACGCCGTCCCCCAAGATGTCGTTCAGCGGAAGTTGTCCTTCCGCGCGCGCAGATCGGCAAGGGTCGCCACATCCGCCGCGCGCAGGAAGGGATTGCAGGCCCGCTCCTCGCCGAGCCGGCTCGGCACGGTGGCTTGGCCTGCCGCCCGCTTTGCCGTCACCTGCGCGGCATAGGCCGCCAGCGCCGCATTGCCCGGATCGGCGTGCACGGCAAATCGGGCGTTGCTTTCGGTGTATTCGTGCCCGCAGCAGACCAGCGTGTCGTCCGCCAGCCCGGCGAATTTGCGCAGGGAGGCGAACATCTGCGCCGCCGTGCCCTCCAGCAGCCGGCCGCAGCCCAGGCTGAACAGGGTGTCACCGCACAGCAGGACCGACGGGTCGTCGAACACATAGGCGATGTGCCCGACCGTGTGCCCCGGCGTGTCCAGCACGCGGGCGGCGGCGCCGCCGAGCCGCACCGTATCCCCCTCCGCCACCGCCGCATCGAGCCTGGGCAGGCGATGCGCGTCGGCCCGCGCGCCGACCATGCGTGCCCCAGTGCGCGCGCGGACCGCATCGGCGGCGGCGATATGGTCGGCGTGGTGATGGGTCAGCAGGATCAGATCGAGCCGCCCGCCCGCCGCCTCGATGGCGGCGAGGATCGGCGCCTCCTCCGCCGGATCGACGATCGCGGTGGCGCCGGACGGCGCGTCATGCACCAGCCAGGCGTAATTGTCGGACAGGATGGGGACGGCGCGGACGGTGATCATGGCCGGCGTGTAGCACCCCCGGACCCGCCGGCAAACGCCCGGCGGCGGCGGCGCGCAGCCGTGCTATAAGGGCCGCGATGGCGACCGATGCGCACGCGGCGGCGGATTTCTATGCGACGAGGCGGGGGGCGGTCGCTGCCCGCCTGCTGCGCGAACGCCTGCTGACCATGTGGCCCTCCCTGCGGGGGGAAAATGTGCTGGGCCTCGGCTACGCCGCCCCCTATCTGCGCCTGTGGCGGGAGGATGCCGCCCGCTGCGTGGCGCTGACCCCGGCGCAGATCGGCGCAGCGCGCTGGCCGGTCGGATCGGCCAACCTGTCCTGCACCGCCGAGGAGGACGCGCTGCCGTTTCCGGACCTGATGTTCGACCGGGTGGTGCTGGTACATGGGCTGGAAGCGGCGGAGAACGTGCGCCGCATGCTGCGCGAGGTCTGGCGCGTCCTGAAGGATGACGGGCGGCTGCTGGTGGTGGTGCCGAACCGCCGCGGCCTGTGGGCGCATGTCGAGAGCACGCCGTTCGGCCACGGGCAGCCCTATTCCCCCGGCCAGTTGGGCCGGGTGCTCGCGGCCTCCCTGTTCCGCGTGGAGCGGCGGGACACCGCGCTCTATCTGCCGCCGACCAGCCTGCGCCTGGTGCTGCGCAGCGCGCGGGTGTGGGAACGGGGGGGACGGCGGCTGGTGCCCCGGCTGGCCGGGGTGACGCTGACCGAGGCGGTGAAGGACGTCTATGCCGCCGTGCCGGTCCGCGCGGTGCCGCGCCGGCGGGTGGTGCTGGCCGATGCCGGCTGAGCGGCGCGGTCAGGCCAGCGCCGGGTAGCCGGACGCCGCAGCCCCGTCGGCCAGATCGCGCAGGGCGGCATAGGCATCGGCCGGCAGGTCCGCGACCCCCAGCAGGCCGAGCGCCGGATGCGGATGGTCCAGCGCCGCCCGCAGGGCCGCCACCTCCGCCGCCGGGGCGTCGGCCCGGGTGATGAACGGCAGTGCCGGCGATGGCGGGGTTTCCGCCACCACCCGCAGCCCGGCCACCGCCCCCGGCGCATGGCGCGCGAGCAGGCCGAAGGTGACGCAATCGACTGCCGCCGCATCCGCCACACCGGCCTGCACCGCAGCGAGCGAGGCGCGATGTGCACCGGTGACCCGCACGGCGCCGAAGAACCGGCCGCCGCCGGCCAGCGGGGCGAACAGGGCGCGCGGCAGGTTCATGCCGGAATTGCTGTCCCAGCCGTTCACTGCAAATACGCGCCCGCGCAGATCGGCGGGGCCGGCGGCAGAGTCCCCGGCACGCACCACGATCCAGGCCCGGTGCATCGCCCCCTCGCAGCCCGGCAGCGCGTAGCGGGGGGTTGCCACCACCCGCACCCGGCCAGCG
>JAKAZX010000108.1 GCA_021826485.1 Pseudomonadota bacterium
TGGGTGCAGGTGCTGCTGGTGCGGCGGGAGAATGTGGCCGAGGGGGAGACCGCGATCACCGACGGCCGCGGCGGCAGGCTCGGCAGTTTCGTGCTGACCGAACCGCTCGATTCCGCGCTGGTGGACGATGCGCGCGTGTGGCACGGCGTCACCCCGATCCGTCCGCTCGATCCCGCGCGCCCGGCCTGGCGCGACGTGCTGGTGCTGACCTTCCGGCGGGAGTGATCCGCGATGTCCCGACTCTCCGTGAACCTCAACAAGATCGCGCTGCTGCGCAATGCGCGGCGGACCGGCGTGCCCGACCTGCTGCACTTCGCGCGCCTCGTGCACGATGCCGGCGCGCACGGCATCACCGTGCATCCCCGGCCCGATGAGCGCCACATCCGCCGCACCGACATCCCTGCCCTCGCCGCGCTGATCCAGCCCTGGCGCCCGCAGTTCGAATTCAACATCGAAGGCTATCCGGACCCCGCCTTCCTTGATCTCGTCGCCACCGTGGCGCCGGAGCAGGTGACGCTGGTGCCCGATGCGCCGGGGGTGCTGACCTCGGAGGAAGGCTGGCGGCTCGACACGTCCGGCGCGGCGTGTCTGCAGGACGTGGTGGAACGCCTGCATGGGCTGCGCAGCCGCGTGATCCTGTTCGTCGATCCCGACCCCGCCGCCATCGCCGCCGCCGCCGCCACCGGCGCCGACGGGATCGAAATCTACACCGGCGGCTACGCGGCCGCCTGGCGCGCCGGGGATCCCGCCGGGCTGCGCGCCGCCTGCGCGGAAACCGCGGCCGTGGCGGCGCGGCATGGCCTGCTGGTCAATATCGGCCACGACCTGAACCTGCAGAATCTGCCGCCGCTGCTCGCCGCGATGCCGCCGGTCGCGGAAGCCTCGATCGGGCATGAGCTGACCGCCGACGCGCTGCTCATGGGCTGGCACGCCGCGATCGTCGCCTATCGGGACATTCTTGCGGCGCAAGCGGCACTACAACCGCCGGCGTAGCGCCGGCTCAGGCGCCCAGCGTCTCCAGCACCTGGCGGTGATGGTCCATCACCACATGCCGGCGCACCTTCTGCGTCGCCGTCAGCGTGCCCGCCTCGATGGTGAACGGCGGCACCAGCGCGTGGCGGCGGATGCGCTCGGTGACCGACAGGCGCTTGTTCACGTCCGTCACCACCGCCGCCACGGCGAGGTCGTCGAATCCCTCGGCCGCCACCAGCAGCGCCGACAGGCCGGGCCGCCCCTCCCCGAACACCATCGCCTGGGCGATCGGCGGCTGGGCGACCAGCAGGCCCTCGATCCGCGCCGGCGACACGTTCTCCCCGCCGGACAGCACGATCATGTCGCGCTTGCGGTCGGTGATGGTCAGGTAGCCGTCGGCATCGAGCACGCCGATATCGCCGGTGTGCAGCCAGCCGTCGCGGATCACCGCTTCGGTGTCCGTCGGCCGGCCCCAGTAGCCGTCCATCACCAGCCCGCCGCGCACGCAGATCTCCCCATCCGCTGCCATCCGCACCTCCACGCCGCGCAGCGGCCGGCCCACCGTGCCGACCCGCGTCGCGCCAGTGGTGTTGGCCGAGATCACCGGGCCGGCCTCGGTCTGGCCGTAGCCCTGCATCAACTCGATCCCGAGGCCGAGGAAGAACCGCCACACCTCCGGCTCCAGCCGTGCCCCGCCGCTCATGGCCGCGCGCAGCCGTCCGCCGAACCGCGCCCGCACCTTGCGCCGCACCAGCCGCTCCAGCAGCCCGTCCAGCAGCCGCTCCGTCCAGCTCAGCCGCTCGCCTTCCATCCGCTTGCGGCCGAGTTCCACCGCCCGGTGGAACAGCGCCTGCCGCCATCGCTTCTCGCGCGCCACGTTCGCCAGCACGCGGCTGCGGATCACCTCCAGCACGCGCGGGACGATGGTCATGATGGTCGGCCGCACCGCCAGCATGTCGGCGGCCAGATGCTCGACGCCGCGGGCATAGACGATCTCGGTCCCCAGGCTGACCAGGAAGAACTGGCCGGCGGTGTGTTCATACGCGTGCGAGATCGGCAGGAACGAAAGATAGACCTCGTTATGCAGTCGCAGCGGCCGCACCAGCTCGAACGCGCCGCGGCAGTTCGACAGCACCGCACGGTGCGGCAGCATCACCCCGCGCGGCGCCCCGCCGGTGCCGGAGGTGTAGATGATGCAGGCCAGCGCGCCTTCCGGGATGTCCGCCGCCTCCGCCGCGATGTCGTCGAACGGGCGCGGATCGCGGACCAGCGGAGACCAGTGCAGGCTGCGCACGCCCGGCACATCGGAATCGTCCAGCGTCACGATCAGATCGAGCCGCCCGGCCGCCGCCACCCGCGCCGCCAGCGCCGGCGTGGAGCAGATCGCCACGGTCGCGCCGCAGTCGCGCAGCACGTGGGCGTGATCCTCGACCGTGTTGGTCACGTAGGTCGGCACCGGCACCGCGCGGATCGCCAGCAGCGCCACCTCCGCGATCGGGTATTCGGGCCGGTTTTCCGACACGATCAGCACGCGGTCGCCCGCCGCCACCCCCGCCGCCCGCAGCCCGCGCGCCGCCGCCGCCGCCAGCCGGCCGAATTCGCCCCAGGTGATCCGCTGCCACGCGCCGTCGCGAAAGCCGCGCAGCATCGGCCGGTCCGGCCACGCCCGCGCCCGCGCGAACATCATCGCGGCCAGATTCGGCCACGCCCCGTACGCCTCCGCCGCCACCGTCGCGCTCCCCGACCCTTTCAGCCTTCGTGCCGCCAGCTTACATGAGCGGCCAAGCACCAGAACAGGATACCGATCGCATGCCCGACGGACAGGCCCCGGCCCCCCCGCATGAGGCCGGAGCAGCCACCGCCCTCCCCACCTGGACGCTTGCCGACCTCTATCCCAGCCCGGACAGCCCCGCGCTCGCCGCCGACCTCGACCGGGCGGAGCGTGACGCGAGGGAGTTCGCCGCCCGCCATGCCGGCCGGCTCGCCGACCTGCCCGGCGACCAGCTTGCCGCCGCGATCGGCGAATACGAACGGATCGAGGAGACGCTGGGCCGCGCGCTTTCCTATGCGCAACTGCTGTTCGCCGGCGACTCGACCGACCCCGCCATCGGCCGGTTCGGCCAGGCGATGAACGAGCGCGCCACCGCGATCAGCAGCGACCTGATTTTCTTCACCCTCGAACTCAACCAGATCGAGGACGCGGCGCTGGAGCAGAAGCTGGCCCACCCCGCCCTCGCCGCGTGGCGCCCGTGGCTGCGCGACCTGCGCGCCTTCCGCCCGCACCAGCTCGACGAGCGGCTGGAGAAGCTGCTGCACGAAAAGGAGGTCACCGGCCATTCCGCGTGGTCGCGGCTGTTCGACGAAACCGTGGCCGGCATGCGCGTGCCGGTGCAGGGGGAGGCGCTGACGGTCAGCGCCGCGCTGAACAAGCTCTCCGACCCCGACCGCGCGACGCGCGAGGCGGCCGGCCGCGCTGTCGGCACCGCCTTCGCCGAGCGGATCAAGCTGTTCTCCCTGGTCACCAACACGCTCGCCAAGGACAAGGAGATCATCGACACCTGGCGCCGCTACAAGCGGCCGGAGAGCTACCGCAACCTCGCCAACATGGTCGAGGACGAGGTGGTGGACGCGCTGGTCACCGCCGTCGTTGCCGACTTCCCGCGGCTCGCCCATCGCTACTACCGGCTGAAGGCGAAGTGGCTCGGCCTGCCGAAGCTGATGCACTGGGACCGCAACGCCCCGCTGCCCGACGACGACGACCGCCAGATCGCCTGGCCGGAGGCGCGGGACCGCGTGCTGACCGCCTATGGCCAGTTCAACCCGACGCTCGCCGACATCGCGGGGCGGTTCTTCGACCGTTCATGGATCGACGCGGCGCTGCGGCCGGGCAAGGCGGGCGGCGCGTTCTCCCACCCCACCGTGCCGTCGGTGCATCCCTATGTGCTGATGAACTACCACGGCCGCGCGCGCGACGTGATGACGCTGGCGCATGAACTCGGCCACGGCGTGCATCAGACGCTGGCCGCCGAACAGGGCTATCTGCGCTCCGGCACGCCGCTGACGCTCGCCGAGACGGCAAGCGTGTTCGGCGAGATGCTGACCTTCCGCGCGCTGCTCGATGCCGAGCAGGACACGCAGCGCCGTCGCGTGCTGCTGGCCGGCAAGGTCGAGGACATGCTCAACACCGTGGTCCGGCAGATCGCCTTCTACCGCTTCGAGCAGGCGCTGCACACCGAGCGGCGCAGCGGGGAGCTGGTGCCCGACCGGATCGGCGAGCTGTGGCTTGCGGTGCAGACCGAAAGCCTCGGCCCAGCCTTCGAGTTCACGCCCGAATACAGCGTGTTCTGGTCCTATGTGCCGCACTTCATCCACTCGCCGTTCTACGTCTACGCATACGCCTTCGGCGACTGCCTGGTGAATGCGCTGTACGCGGTGTTCCGCGCCGGCCATCCGGGGTTCCAGGCGAAGTATCTCGACATGCTGCGCGCCGGCGGCACCATGCGGCATCGCGAATTGCTGGCGCCGTTCGGCCTCGATGCCGGCGACCCGGCGTTCTGGAAGCGCGGGCTGGACGTGATCGCAGGCTTCATCGACGAGCTTGAGGCCGCCGGCTGATGTCCGAGGCCGAGGACCGCGCCTCCCTGTTCGGCGAGCTGCGCCGCTTCGCCCGCACCTCCGGCGCGGTCGGCGGCATCGCCGCGCGCGTGGCCGGCGAGCGCGTGTTCGGCATCCGCACCGACCGCGCCTCGCACGCCGAGGACCTGCGCACCATCCTCGGCGGCCTGAAGGGACCGCTGATGAAGGTCGCGCAGTTCCTGTCCACGGTGCCGGACGCGCTGCCCGAGGAATACGCGGCCGAACTGGCACAATTGCAGGCGAACGCGCCGGCGATGGGGGCGGCATTCGTGCGCCGGCGCATGGCGAGCGAACTCGGCCCCGACTGGCGCACCCGCTTCGCGGCGTTCGAGGAAACCGCGACCGCCGCCGCCAGCCTCGGCCAGGTGCACCGCGCGACGCTGCACGACGGCACGCGCGTCGCCTGCAAGCTGCAATACCCCGACATGGCCAGCACGGTGGAGGCCGATCTGCGCCAGTTGCGGCTGGCCATGGCGCTGTATCACCGCATCGACAACGCCATCCAGCAGGACGACATCTACGAGGAACTCGCCGCGCGCCTGCGCGAGGAGCTGGACTATCAGCGCGAGGCCGCGCACATGCGGATGTACGGCCTGATGCTGCGCGACGAGCCGGACGTGTACGTGCCCTCGCCGTTCACCGCATGGTCCACGAAGCGGCTGCTGACGATGACATGGCTCGAAGGCCGCCCGCTGATGCGCCGGTTGGAGGAGAACCCGTCGCAGGACGAGCGCAACCGCATGGCGGAGGCGCTGTTCCGCGCCTGGTACGTGCCGTTCTAC
Organism: Pseudomonadota bacterium; assembly: GCA_021826485.1. GTDB lineage: Bacteria > Pseudomonadota > Alphaproteobacteria > Acetobacterales > Acetobacteraceae > JAFKFJ01. Next base: position 5,391 of record JAKAZX010000108.1, read on the forward strand.
CGCTACGGCGTGCTGCACGGCGACCCGCATCTGGGCAACTACCAGGTGCGGCCCGACGGCAGCGTGAACCTGCTGGATTTCGGCGTCATCCGCGTGTTCGACGCGCGGTTCGTCAGCGGCGTCATCGAACTGTTCGAGGCGGTGCGCGACGGTGACGACGACCGCGCGCTGCATGCCTACGAGACCTGGGGCTTCGCCGACATCACGCGCGAGAAGCTGGCGGTGCTGAACGAATGGGCGCGCTTCCTGTATGAGCCGCTGATGCAGGACCGGCCCCGCCGCATCCAGGAAACCAACGACACGACGTTCGGCCGAACGGTCGCGGAGCGTGTTCACCAGGGCCTGAAGCGCACCGGCGGCGTGAAGCCGCCGCGCGAATTCGTGCTGATGGACCGCAGCGCGATCGGGCTGGGCGGCGTGTTCCTGCGGCTCGGCGCGGAACTCAACTGGTACCGGCTGTTCCACGAACTGATCGCCGATTTCGATGCCGCCCGCCTCGCCGAACGGCAGGCCGCGGCGCTGGCGGAGGCCGGCGTTCCCGGCACCTGATGCAGCGCTACTCCGCCACCGGTTCGCGCTGCCGCAATCCCAGCCGTGTCAGCGCCGGCAACAAGGCGGCCAGATCGCGCTCGGCCCGGCAAACCAAAAATGCGGCGGCGCGCGGATGCGCCGGATCGTCAAACTCCTCCAGCACGCCGCCGGCCGCGTCCAGCGGGATCGCCGACAGGCCGAGATCGGCATAGACATCCAGCAGGTCCCGCCGCGCCCGCCATACCGCCGGCCGGCGTCCCTCCTGCTGCGCCAGGTCGCGCAGCCGCCAGATCGCCGACACCCGGTCGGCACCCGCCCCGGCCGGGTCGCCGAGGCCCAGCATCGTCCGGCCGAGCCGACGGAACGGCACCGCCGCCCGCTCCGCCTCGCCCCACACCACCCCGTCCGCCTCGGCCGGCGGCGCGGCACCGAGCGCGGCGTAGCGCAGCCGCTGTTCGGCGTTCCATGGCGCCCAGGTGACGCGGCGCGGCCGCAGCAGCCGCCACATCGCCAGCAGCCCCACCGCAACCGTCAGCCCGACCGATGCGCGCATGGAGTTGGAAACGTCCGGCGACAGGATGACCTTCCAGAAACTGTCATCGGCGAGCCACCGCACATGCCGCTCGAACGCCGCCAGCGTCAGCACGCAGACGCCCAGCACCAGCAGCGGCACCGCCGTTGCCGCATCCAGCGGGCCGGCAAGCAGCCGCGCATGGCGGTAGAAGGCGCGGCGGTACGGCGCGATGAACACCGCCGCCAGCAGCAGCACCGCCGGCACCCACAGCGGCTCCCCCTGCGCAACCATCAGCGCCGCGCCCAGCAGCAGCAGCAGCAGCGTGGTGCCCCAGGCGAGGTTCACCCGCTGGGACACGGCCACCGCCAGCACCATCAGCGCGGCACCGATCACGGACGGCACGAACTCCCCCGCCTGCGCCGCGACGGCGGCGAAATCCGCGTCGATCCATGAATAGTCCGGCCGCTGTTCCAGCACGCCCAGCGACAGCAGCAGGAAGCCGCACAGCGTCACCGCCCCGGCGCCGGCGGCGACCGCGAAATCCGGCTCGCTGATCCGCCCGATCGGCACCGCGCGCCGGCCCAGCAGCGCGCCGCCGCGCAGCGCCAGTTCGTTGCCCGCGAACATCGCGCCGGCCAGGAACAGCGGGATGATGTAGTAGTACAGCCGGAACACCAGGATCGCCCCGACGATCCGCGGCGCCGGCAGATAGGGCGCGAGGCCCAGCAGCATCGCACCGTCGAACACGCCGATGCCGCCCGGCAGCGTCGCGATCAGCCCCGCCGAGTAGGAGGCGAGATAGACGCCGACGAAGCGCATGTAGTTCAGCCCGTGCGCCGGCGGCAGCAGAGCGAAGAAGATCGCCGCCGTCACCGCGACATCCAGCGTCGCCAGCGCCACCTGCAGCAGCGCCATGCGCCAGCCCGGCAGCTCGACATCGTGGCCGAACAGCCGCAGCCGCGGGATCATCCGCGACAGCACGACATAGCCGATGTCGATGCCCCACAGCAGCGAGCCGAACGCGTACATCACCCAGCGCGGCACCCGTTCCCCCAGGAACGGCACGGCGCCCGGCTCGACGAACAGGATGGTGCCGGCCAGCGCCATGCCGCCCAGGCCGAAGGTCAGGCTGCAGAACGCGATCACGCGGGCGATCTGCGGCGCGGTCAGCCCCCAGTGGGCATACAGCCGGTAGCGCACCGCCGCCCCCGACACGGCGGCGAACCCCAGATTGTGCGACAGCGCATAGGCACAGAACGACGCGAAGGCGACGCGGGCATAGCTGACCGCGCGGCCGGCATAATACGTGCCCAGCCGGTCGTAGAACGTCAGCACGCCGTACGCCGCCAGCGTCCAGCCGAACGCCACCAGCAGCGAGCGGAGCGGAATCTGCTCCAGCGCGCGATGGATGTCACCCACCCGCAGCGTGCGGAATTCCCGCTGCACGACATAGATCGCGCCCACCAGCAGCAGCACGCCCAGGATCGCCGGGGCGTGCCGCAATATCCTGCGCCAATGGTCCGCGCGCGGCGGCATCACCGGCCCGGCATCGTCAGGCCGCGTCGGCGGTGCGCGTGAGCGATGTCTCGATCAGCGCCACCGTCTCGGCGATTCCGTACAGCGCCACGAACTGGCCGAACCGCGGCCCGTCCGGCTGCCCCAGCAGCACCTGATAGAGGCAGGCGAACCACGCCCGCAATTCGGCGAACGGATGCCGCTTGCCGACGGCGTAGATCGCGTTCTGGATATCCTCGGCCGGCGTCTCCGCCGGCAACGGCGCGAGGGTCGCGCACAGATCGGCCAGCGCCGCTCGCTCCGTCCCGTCGGGCGCGCGGAAGCGCTTCGCCGGGCGCACGAAATCCCGGTAATAGGCCAGCGCGTGGCCGACCAGCTTGCCCAGGAAGGGCATCGCCGCCGGCGTCGCATGCGGGTCGTAGCGGCGGATGAACCCCCACAGGATGTCGGGCGATTCCGCGTTCACCACGCTCGCGAGATTGAGCAGCATGGCGAAGCCCAGCGGGCTGTGCGCCGAGTCCGGCACGTGGCCGGCATGGATGTGCCAGGCGGGATTCGCCATCGCCTGCTCCGCCGGCTGCACGCGCGCCTTCTCGGCATTGGCGAGGTAGTCGTCGGTGGCGCGCGGGATCACGTCGAAATACAGCCGCTTGGCGCGCTGCGGGGCAGTGAACATGAACTGCCCCAGGCTCTCCTGCGGGCCGTAGCGCAGCCATTCCTCCACCGACAGGCCGTTGCCGCGGCTTTTGCTGATCTTCTGGGCGTGTTCGTCCAGGAACAGCTCGTAGGTGAAGCCCACCGGCGGCTCGCTGCCCAGGATGCGGCAGATGCGCCCGGACAGCCGCACCGAATCGATCAGGTCCTTGCCCGACATCTCGTAATCGATGCCCAGCGCGTGCCAGCGCATCGCCCAGTCGGCCTTCCATTGCAGCTTGCACGCCCCGCCGGTCACCGGCGTCTCGATCCAGGCCCCGCCGTCAGGGTCGCGCCAGGCGACGGTGCCGGCGTCGGGGTCGGTGCGCTCGATCTTCACCTGCATGACGATGCCGCTCCGCGGGTGGATCGGCAGGATCGGCGAATAGGTCGCCGCCCGGTCGGCACCCAGCGTGGGCAGCACCACCGCGACGATCTCCGCATGGCGCTCCAGCACGCGCCGCAGCGCCGCATCGAACCGGCCGGACGTGTAGTACTCGGTCGCCGAGGCGAATTCGTACTCGAAGCCGAACCCGTCCAGGAAGCTGCGCAACCGGGCATTGTTGTGCGCGCCGAAACTCTCGTGCGTACCGAACGGATCGGGCACGCGCGTCAGCGGCTGACCCAGATACGCGCGCAGCATCGCCTGGTTCGGCACGTTGTCCGGCACCTTGCGCAACCCGTCCATGTCGTCGCTGAACGCGATCAGGCGGGAGGGTTTGCCGGTCAGCACCGTGTACGCGTGCCGCACCCAGGAGGTGCGGGCCACTTCGCCGAAGGTGCCGATATGCGGCAGGCCGGACGGGCCGTACCCGGTCTCGAACAGCGCGGCGTGGCGCCCCTGCGCCTCCAGCCGCGCCACCAGCTTCGCCGCTTCCTCGAACGGCCAGGACTTCGGCGGCGCGGGCGGCGTGTTGCGAACCGTTTCAGACATCCGCCGCAGGCTATGGACCGGGCGGGCAGAGGTCAATCGGCGCGCCACCGGCCCGCGCCCGTCCGGCGGCGGCCGACGCTTGCCGTTGCGCACATGAAGTCGATTTGCGACTGTCGCGAACCCGTGAACGACCAAGAGCGGAAAGTGCAGCGGCGATGACCACGACCTACGACGTATCCTCGCAGGCCTCGCTGGACCAGGTGATGGCCTCGCTCGATCTGGGGCAATTGGTGGCTGGCGCCTATGAAATAGATCTGACCGCCGGCTTCGCCCTCACCGCCGACCCCACCGCGATCAACCTGGCCAGCGGCTACAGCCTGACCATCAACGGCCAGGGTAACACGATCGACGGCGCCAGCGCCTGGCGCGGCCTGTTCGTCTATGCCGGCAATCTCGCGATCGAGAACGTGACGCTGGCCGCCATGAAGGCGTTGGGCGGTACCGGCGGACAGAGTGGCGGCGGTGGCGGCGCGGGTCTGGGCGGCGGCCTGTTCATCGGCAGCGGTGGTGTGGTGACATTGGATGCCGTGAACTTCACCGGCGACGGTGCCACTGGGGGCGCCGGCGGTTCGGATCAGAGCGGACTGATCGAGGGCGGCGGCGGCGGAATGGGCGGCAATGGCGGCACGTCCGGCGGCAAGGGGTTCAGTGCAGCGTACGGCGGCGGGGGTGGCGGCGGGGGCGGGGGCGGCGGCAGCGGCGGCTTAGGCGGCCCACAGGCAGGTCATGGAGTTGCTGGCGATGTCGGCCTCGTTCCCGGTGCCGCGCCAGCGGGAAATGGCGGCAACGGAATCGGATACCACTCCGCCGGTGCAGGCGGGGGCGGCGGACACAGCGGCGGTGGTGGCGGCGGCGGCGGGGGTGGCTCCTTCGGCGGCGGCGGCGGCGGCGGCGGCGGGATTGGTGGAAAGCTCGGCAGCAGCGGCTTTGGTGGCGGCGGCACCGGGGGGTTCGGCGGCGGCGGCGGCAGTTTCCAAAAGGGCGGCGG
>JAKAZX010000109.1 GCA_021826485.1 Pseudomonadota bacterium
AAGGCAAAGAGCAGGCGCCCCGGTCCGATCGTCGGATCGAAATTCGTGCGGATGGCGAGGAACACGCCGGCCAGCCCGGTCACCGCAAGCGCGACCGCCATCGCGACGGAATAGAGATGCCGGTCGTCGACGCCCATCATGCGCGCGACCGTGGGGTTGTCGGACACGGCGCGGAACGCACGACCGAGCGCCGTGCGGTAGAACAGCAACTGCAGGCCGCCGATGACGGCGACGGCGACGGCGAACTGAAGCAGCGGCAGCAGGCCCACCGCAATGCCGCCGCCGAGCACGATGCTGGCGGTTTCCAGTCCGCCCGCCTGCAGCCGCTGGCTGTCGCCGCTGAACGCCTCCAGCAGCCCGTTCTGGATCATCACCGACAGGCCGAACGTGACCAGCAGCGGGCGCAGGATGTCGCTGCCGAGCGTGCGATTGAACGCGAAGCGCTGCAGCGCGTAGCCGAGCGCGGCCATCGCCGGAACCACCAGGAGAAGGCTCGCCAGCGGATGCCAGCCGAGCCCGTGCGTGACGACGAGCGCCATGAACGCGGCCAGCACGATCAGGTCGCCGTGCGCGATATTGACCAGCCGCATGATGCCGAAGCCCAGCGACAGGCCCACGGCATAGAGGGCGTACAGCCCGCCGATCAACACCCCCTCCAGCACCGTCGCCACCGCCTCCATCGCTCAGACCCCGAAATACGCGCGCGTGATATCGTCGCGCACGATGTCGGCGGGACGGCCTTCGAGCGACACCCTGCCTTCCTGGAAGCAGTAGATGCGATCGGCCACCTTCAATGCCAGGTTGATATCCTGCTCCACCACGATCAGGCTGGTCCCATCCGCGCCAATCTGCGACAAAATGGCGTAGATGTCGCGGATCACCACGGGGGCGAGGCCCAGACTGATCTCATCGCACAGCAGCAGGCGGGGATTTGCCATCAGCGCGCGGCCGATCGCCGCCATCTGCTGCTGTCCGCCGCTCATCGTCGTGGCGAGCTGGTGCCGCCGTTCCCGCAGGATCGGGAACAGGCGGTAGAGCCGGTCGAGCGTCCACGGCCCCTTGCGCCGGCTGTGGCCGCCGATCAGCAGATTTTCTTCGACGGTGAGGGAGGGGAACAGCAGCCGTCCTTCCGGCACGCTGGCGATGCCGAGCGCCACGATGCGATGCGCGGACATCCCGCCGATGGCACGCCCGTCGAACATCACCGCATTCGGGCGCGCCGCCAGCACGCCCGCGATGCTGCGCAGGAACGTCGTCTTGCCCGCGCCGTTGGCGCCGATGATGGCGACCGTCTCGCCGGCGTCGAGCGTGACCTCGACGCCCCAGAGCGCCTGGAAATCGCCGTAGCGTGCGTCGAGCGCGTGCGTGGCGAGCAGGCTCATCCGGCCGGCAGCCCCATGTAGACATCGCGCACCGCAGGATCGGCCAGCACCGCGAGCGGCTCGCCCTCCGCCAGCACGCGGCCGAAATTCAGCACCAGCAGGCGCGACACGACCGAGACGAGGGCATGGACGATATGCTCGACCCAGATGATCGAGACGCCCGTACTGTGCACCCGGCGGATCGTCTGTACGAGATCCCGGCACTCATGCTCGGTCAGGCCGCCGGCGATTTCGTCGAGCAGCAGCAGCCGCGGACCGGCCGCCAGCGCGCGCGCCAGTTCCAGCCGCTTGCGCGCCAGCAACGGCACGTCGCCGGCCAGCACGTTGGCGCGCGGCAGCAGGCCGGTCAGGTGCAGCACGTCGATCGACGCCCGCTCCGCCGCGCTGCCGATGCGCCGGCCGGCGAAAGTGGCGCCGACCATCACGTTCTCGAACACCGTCATCTGCTGGAAGGGGTTCGGGATCTGGTAGGATCGCGCGATCCCCGCCCGCCCGCGCGCATGCGGTGGCAGCGCCGTGATCTCCCGCCCGTCGAACTCGATGCGCCCGGCGTCGGGTCGCACGCCGCCGGCGATCAGGTTGAACAGCGTCGTCTTGCCTGCGCCGTTCGGCCCGATCACGCCGAGCGCCTCGCCCTCATCGAGGACGAAGCTCACGTCGTCCGCCACCTGCAGCGATCCGTAGCGCTTGCTCAGGTGATCGAGAGCAAGGATCGGCATCGGTCAGGCGATCGGCTCCATCCTGCCGGTCGTCGGGATCATCGGCGCCGTGCCGTTGAAGGTCAGCGCGAGATCGTATTTCCACTTGCCGCCGAGCCGCCACTGGCCGCCGACCAGCGGTGTCTTGGCAACGTTCCTCACCGGCCCGCTGCCCCAGGCGACGCGGCCGACCACCGTGTCCAGCGCGGTCATGCTGATCACTTCGGCCACAGCGGCATGATCGTCGAGCTTCGGCGCGCGTTTCAGCACATCGACGGCGACCTCGACGAGCGCGTGCGCGAAGCCGATGCACTGCGTCCATTGCTTCTTCGTCGCGGCGGTCCAGGCATCGGCGAGCGCCATTGCGCTCTGGCCGGTCAGCGACGATTTGAACGGATGATGCGGCGACCACCAGACTTCGGACGACAAATTCTGCCCGCCACCGCCGAGCGTCTCCACTGTGGAGGGGAACAGGATCGCCTTGCCGATGCTCGCGACCTTCGGGCGGAAGCCTTGCTGGCGCGCCTGCGTCCAGAAGGTCGTGAAATCCGGCGGGATCATCACGCCGGTGATCACTTCGGCCTTCATATCCTTGAAGCGGGCGATCTGCGCGGCGAAGTTGTCGGTCAGGTCCTGGTAGCGGCCGGGATCGACCAGCTTGTAGCCGAGCTTGTCGAGCACCGGCGGGAAGCCGAGCTTCCGGTCGCCCCAGGCGTTGCCGTCGCCGTCATTCGGGAACAGCCCGCCGACCACCTTGTCGGTCGCGACCTGCCCCCACATGCCGGTATAGACGGCGATCACGTCCTCCAGCCCCCAGAAGAAGTGCCAGGTGTATTTGAAGCCCTGGTCGGGCTTGCCGCCGCGCGTGAAGAACCACGGCTGCCACGGCGTCATCGTGGAGATGCAGGGAATCTCGTTCGCCTCGCACTGGTCGGACACCGGATTGGTCGTTTCCGGCGTGGAGGAGACCAGCATCAGGTCGATATTGCCGCCCTGGATCAGGTCGTTCGCGACGTCGGCGGCGCGGCTGGGATTGGACTGGCTATCCTTGAGGATGATCTCCACGGGCCGCTTGCCGGCGGGCGTGGCGACGCCGCCCTGCAGCAGCGATTTCAGGCTGCCCAGCGTGTAGGTATCGGCTTCGCCGAACGGCGCCAGCGGGCCGGTCTGTGGGCTGACATAGCCGATGCGGATGGCGTTGCCGGCCGCGCGCACGCGGCGGAGCGGCGCGAGCGCGACCGCCGCGCCGGCACCCCCGATCACGAAGCGGCGGCGACCAAGCGGGGCCGCAATTTCGATCAGGCGCTCTGTCATCTTGATGTTTCCTCCCCCTCCTGTGCAGCGGTCATGCGTCGGGCCGCCGCCCTTCCCAGGCGTTGCGCAGCAGCGCCAGCATCCCGTCCCGCGTCACCGGGGCCGGATTGGCATACGGATTGGCGGTCGCCAGATCGGCGACGCGCGGAATGTCCTCCTCCCGCATGCCGAGATGCCGCAGCGCCGTCTGCGCCCCCAGCGCGTTTGCGAGATCATACAGTCCCTGCGCGGCACTTTCCGCGCCGAGCGCGCGCGCCACCCGTCGCATCGCGTCCGGCGCCGCCGCGGCATTGTAGGCCGCCGCATGCGGCAGCACCGCCGTATGCGTCTCCGCGTGCGGCAGGTTGAGCGTTCCGCCGAGCACGTGGCACAGCTTGTGGTGCAGCGCCATGCCGACTGCACCGAGCACCGAGCCGGCGAGCCATGCGCCGTACAGCGCCCGCGTCCGCAGGTCGAGACGGCCCGGCTCGGCCATGATGCCCGGCAGGCTGCCGGCCAGCGCGGCGATCCCCTCCTCGGCCATCAGGGCCGCGATCGGGTTGCCGTTCTCGGCATACAGGGCCTCGACGCAATGCGCGATCGCGTTCATGCCGCTGACACCCGACAGGCGCGGCGGCAGCGATACGGTCAACGTCGGGTCGTAGATCACCACACGCGGCAGCACGCGCAGGTCGCGCCCCGTCGTCTTCTCGCCGTGCTGCGTCAGGCCCCAGATCGGCGTCATCTCCGAACCCGCATAAGTGGTCGGCACGGCGATCACCGGCTGGCCGGAGACCAGCGCGATCGCCTTGCCGAGCCCGATCGTCGATCCGCCACCGACCGCGACATAGCCGTCGGCCCCGCGTTCCGCGGCGTGGGTGCGGGCGGCCTCGGCCACTTCGATCGGCACATGCATCACCGCGCGGTCATACACGCCTGCCGCCGCCGCCCCCAATCGCTGCGCCACATCCTCCGCCGTCGCGCGCTGCTCGGGCGTGCACAGCACCAGCGCGCGCCGCACGCCGAGCCCGGCCACTTCCTCCGCCAGCCGGTCGAGCGTGCCTGCGCCGAACACCACCCGGCCCGGCAGCGGCGCGAACACGAATCGCTCCATCATCGGCACGTCCGACCCATGTTCGCCCTCCCGTTTGACTTTGCGACCGCACGGTACAGAATGCGCGCTGCGGCACCTTCCGGCAAGCAGGTTTCCGGGACCGGCGGTCGCTTCACCGGATGGATGCGGACGTGGCCAGACCCAGGGAATTCGATATCGAGGCAGTGCTGGAGCACGCCACGCGGCTGTTCTGGCAGCGCGGCTATGCCGGAACGTCGCTCACCGAGATCGAGGCCGCGACCGGACTCAGCCGCACCAGCATCTACGCCGCCTTCGACGACAAGGAAGGCCTGTTCCTGCAGGTGGTCGATCACTACGACCGGCATTACAGCGCTCAGTTGCGCGCCGCGCTGTGCCGCGCGCCGACCGCGCGCGCGGGCATCGACGCCTGGTTCGCCCGGCTGCTGGCCGCCTTCGCCGATCCGGACCTGCCGCTCGGCTGCCTCGTCACCAACGTCGCGGTGGAGGGCGACCGCGGCGAATCGCGTCTCGGACGGAAGATCGCCGCCTCCATCGCGCTCGGCGAGGATGCGTTCTACGCGCGGCTGCGGCGCGGCCAGATCGAGGGCGATGTCGCGCCCGAGATCGACGCGCGCGCGGCGGCGCGGCACCTCGTCGCGGTAACGCAGGGCTTGTCCGTGCTCGCGAAGGCATCGGGCCAGCCCTCGGTGCTGCAGGACGTGGCGCGCACCACGCTCGCGGCGCTGCGGCCGCTGCTGTTCCGCGAACCGGCGGCCGGGACGCTTGCCGCATCGCGCGCCGGCTGATACTGTTCCGCCCGGTACAGAATGCCGGGCGGCAGCGGCCCTCGGCCAGCGGAGGAAACCAATATGGATTCGCCCATCACGGGGCTGCACCACATCACCAGCGGCGTCTCCGGCGCGCAGGAGGACATCGACTTCCTCACCGCGACGGTCGGTCTGCGCATGATCAAGCAGACCGTGCTGTTCGACGGCAGCAACCCGATCTATCACCTGTACTATGCCAACCGGAATGCCGAGGTCGGTAGCGTGATGACGACCTTTCCGTTCCGGAAGGTCGGCTATGTCGGCCGCAAAGGGTCCGGGCAGGTGAAGACCACCGGCTTCTCCGTGCCGCGCGGCGCGGTCGCGTTCTGGTCCGAGCGGTTCACCAGGCTCGGGGCGCCGCATGGGCACGCCGGCGAACGCTTCGGACAGCGCGTGCTGCATTTCAGCCATCCCGCTGGGCTGGAATTCGAAATGATCGAGCAGGCGGATGATCGCCGCGATCCATGGACGACGCAGGACATCCCGGCCGATGCCGGCGTGCGCGGCTTCCACAGCGTCGCCATGTCGGTGCGCGACACCGAGGAGCAGGAGCGGTTCCTGACCGAAGGCCTCGGCTTCAAGAAGGTTGGCAGCGACGGCGCCTACACGCGCTTCGCCATCAATGGCGGCGGCGCCGGACGCACGATCGACCTGCTGCACCAGCCGGACGTGAAGCAGGGTTCGTGGGTGTTCTGCCAGGGCGTCGTGCATCACGTGGCGCTCGCCGTGCCGACCGAAAAGGAGCAGTTGGCGGTCAAGGCGCATCTCGAAGGCCTCGGCTATACCGACTGCTCGGAGATCAAGGACCGCAACTACTTCCACTCGGTCTATGTGCGCTCCCCGGGCGGCATCCTGGTGGAACTCGCCACCTGCGACATCGGCTTCGCGGTGGACGAGGCGGCCGACCATCTCGGCGAAAAACTGCTGCTGCCGCCGTGGTTCGAGGATCGGCGCGCGGAGATCGTGGCGCCGCTGGAGCCGATCACCGTCCCGCATCACGCGCACTGACGGAAGGGGCGCGGGCCATCCGCCCGCGCCCGGCACACCGCATGATTGCGCCACTCACTACCCTGCGCTTGGGGCCGCCGGCCGAAACGGCGGATGGCGTGGTGGTGCTGATCCACGGCCGCGGCCAGTCCGCTGGGTTCATGCAGGATGCGGCGCTGCGGCTCGGTTTGCCGCGCCTGCACTACGTGCTGCCGGAAGCGCCCGGCAACACCTGGTATCCGCAAAGCTTCCTGCGGCCGCTCGCGGAGAATGAACCGGCGCTTTCGGATTCCATTGCCGCGCTGGACGCGCTGCTTGCCGGCGTGGTCGCCGAGGGCGTCGCCGCGCGCCGCATCCTGCTCGGCGGCTTCTCGCAGGGCGCCTGCATGACTGCCGAATTGCTGGTCCGCCGGCCGCGCCGCCTGGCCGGTGCGATTGTCTGGACGGGCGGCCTGATCGGGCCACCCGGAACGTCCTGGCCGATGGCGCCGATGCTGGCCGGCATGGCGGTGCTGGTCACCGGCAGCGATGTCGATCCCTTCGTGCCCGAGGCGCGCTGCCACGAAACCGCCCGGCACTTCGCTGCCTGCGGCTGCGCAGGCGAGACGCTGGTACTGCCGGGCCGCGCGCACGAGATCGCTGACGCCGAGATCGACGCCGCGCGCACATTGCTGGCCCGTCTGATCCCGCCGCGCTAGCCGCCGCGTCATCGCGGGTACCAGGGCGGCAGCTTCGCGTCCACGTTGACCCACACCGATTTGGCGTCGGTGTAGTCGTGCATCGCCTCGAACCCCATCTCGCGGCCGTAGCCGCTCTGCCCGACGCCGCCGAACGGTGAGCCGGGATTGACGCGCTTGTAGCTGTTGACCCACACCATGCCGGAGCGGATCGCCGCCGCCACGCGATGGCCGCGCGACAGGTCGCGCGTCCACAGCCCGCCGCCCAGCCCGTATTCCGTGCCGTTGGCGATGGCGACCGCCTCCGCCTCGTCGCGTAACGTCGTCACCGTCACGAAGGGGCCGAATACTTCCTCCCGGCACACGCGATCCGCGGGGCGCGCCCGCACGACGGTGGGCAGCACGTAGCAGCCGCGCGCCAGCGCCGGGGCATCGGGGATGCTGCCGCCGAGCAGGATTTCGCCGCCCTGTTCCTGCGCGACGCTGCAATACGCCAGCACGCGCTCCTGATGGTGCTTTGAGGTCAGCGGTCCCATCTCGGTCGCCGGGTCGGTCGGGTCGCCGACGCGGATCGAGCGTGCGAGGGCAAGGAACTGCTCGATAAACCTCTCGGCGATGCCCTGCTGCAGCAGCAGCCGCGATCCGGCGATGCAGGCCTGCCCCTGGTTGTGGAAGATCGCGAAGGCGGCGCCGTTTACCGCGGCGTCGAGATCGGCATCATCGAACACGATGTTCGCGCCCTTGCCGCCGAGTTCCAGTTGCACGCGCTTGAGGTTGCCGGCGGAGGCCTGCACGATCCGCCGCCCCGTCGCGGTGGAGCCGGTGAAGGCGATCTTGTCCACATCGGGATGCTCCGCGAGGCGCTGGCCGGCGACCGCGCCATAACCGGGCACGACGTTGACGACGCCGGGCGGGAAGCCGACCTCCGCCATCAGTGCTGCGATGCGCAGCGTGGAGAGCGGCGTGATCTCGGCGGGCTTCAGCACCACCGTGTTGCCGGCCGCCAGCGCCGGCCCCATCTTCCAGCTCGTGAACATCAGCGGGAAGTTCCACGGCACGATCTGCCCGACCACGCCCAGCGGCTCGCGCAGGACGTAGTTCAGGAACCCCGGCTCGACCGGCACCACGCTGCCCTGCAGCTTGTCCGCCATGCCGCCGAAATAGCGGAAGGTCGCCGCGGTGCGGGGAACGTCCAGCGTGCGGGAATCGCGCAGCGGATGGCCGGTGTCCTGCGTCTCCAATCGCGCCAGCGACTCGCCTTCCGCCTCGATGCGGTCTGCGAGCTTCAGCAGCAGCCGCCCGCGCTCCGCCGCCGCCATGCGGCGCCAGCCGGGGAAGGCCCGCCGTGCCGCCGCAACCGCGCGGTCCACATCGGCTTCGCGCGCCTCGGCCACCTCCGCGATCGTGCTGCCGTCATGCGGATTGAACACGGGGAACGTCGTGCCCGCACGCGAGTCCACGAATTCTCCGCCGATGAACAACCGTGTCTGCATGCCGGCACACCCCCGCCATTCCGCGCCCCGTTCACGGGGCGCGGCGGCCGCGCGCGTTCGGATAAGAGCGTCAGAACCTGACGGGCACGTTCGGCGCCTTGCCCTCGCGGATCAGCGCCGGAATCTTCGGCGATCCGTTCTCCCACACCAGCAGCATCGACCGCTTGCTGGAAAACCCCTGGTGGCGCACGTCGGCCGGCATCACGCACACGTCGCCCGCCTTGCAGACAACCTGCGCACGCCACGCCCCGGTGTCGCGGTCCTTGGTCGTCCAGATGATCTCGTCGGACAGTTGCACGAACCATTCCGGCCGGTCGTTGCCGTGCTCGACCGGCAGGATGAATTCCTCCGAGGTCGGGCAGAACAGGCTTTCCTTGACGACCGAGCAGACCGACGGATTCCACGTCACGTCACTGCGCGAGAGATAGGCGAACAGGTTGAACGCCGAAACCTCGTGCTCGAAGCCCGGTTCGGGATAGACCTCCGGCTGGTCCTGCGGCACGTCGGCGAACATGCGGTTGACCGGATAGCCGCTTGCATCGGTGCGCAGCGGCGTGTCGCCCGGCAGGCCGACCATGCGCTTCGCGGTGACGCGCTTGCGGCTGACCGCCGGATCGTTGTCGCCGTTCTTGCTGCCCCAGGGCGCGCCCGTCTCCATCGGTGCGGCGAACGGGTCATAGCCCTCGTTCGTCCAGTCGCCGATCATCTCCTTGAAGATGCGCATCAGCTCATCAGACTTGAAGCGTTCGATATAGGCGGTGCCGGACTTGATGAACGCCTCGTTGGTGGCGCCGGCGAACATCTCGACTTCGCCGTAGTAGTTGGTCGTGCCGAACACCGTGTCGAAGTTCACGGTGCCGTAGAAGAAGCCCCACGCCACGTCGCGCATCAGCGCGCGCAGGAAGGCGTCGATCGCCATCTGGTGCCGGCCGCCGGGCCAGGTGATGTGCGCGAAGTAGCCGTCCCGGCGGAAGCCGAAATGCCCGGCGGTGAAGCTGCGATAGCCGGTGCGGTTGTCCGCCGGCGCGGCCTCGAAGGCGGACTGAAGCGGCAGGCCGCGCGGATTGGCCGGGCGCGTGGGGTCGGCGATGGCGTCGCTCATGGCCATGATCGGGTTCCTCCGGGCGTCGCGGTTATTTCTGGCAGATCTCGGCCCATTTATGGACCGTCTCGGGGCCGTCGATGGACTGGATCATCAGCGTCGCCGGCCGCGCCGCCTCGAAGCGATAGGCGGCGCCGACCGGCAGGATCGCCATGTGTCCGCGCCCCAGCACGACCCGCCCCATCTTGCGCCCCGCCGGCAGTTCGGGCAGGCGGTGAGCGCCCTCGCTCTCCGGATCGACCGCCGCATCCGGATCGTCGAGCTTGACGAGATGCACTTCGACCCTGTGGTCGAGGCAGGTGACGAACTCGTCGTGCGCCGCGGCGTACCAGGGCGATCCGCCCTCGGCGCGCGCCACCTCGATCACGTATTCGAAGTTCTTGGCGACGGCGACGCGCTCATAGGGCCTGGACTTCGCGGCGACGTCGAACATGTTGGAGAACAGGTAGTTCTTCGGATCGTCGGCGACGATGTTGACGGTTCCCCGCTCGTAGCGGTCGATCGAGCCGAAGACCGTGGTGTAGTCCGACATGTGCTTCCTCCGGGTCCGTCACCCGCGCGGCAGTTGTGCGCAGTGCGAACTTCCATTCTCTATGCGAACATCGTAAGGGTGTCGGCTTACGGTGGTCAAGATGCATTCCCGGCGGGGGGCGGGGGCGGACATGGCGGACGTGCACAGCACCGAATTGCGGCGCGATGCGGAGGGCCAGGTCCGCCACGGTGCCGAATGGCTGCTGCTGTGGGCTGATCCTGATGCCGTCCGCTCCGCCCCGGCGCGCGCCCGTGCTGTCGCCGATGCCCGCGCGGCGGCGGCGGCGGAGCGGGCGGTGGCGGGGGCGCTGCGCGCGGTGGCCGGCTGCAATGTCGGGGTCGGCTTCGGCGGCGAGGCCGAGGCCGGCCGCGACGGCGCAACGATCCGCCTGCCCGCGCTGCCGCGTCCGCCGACCGCCGATGCCGTCAGCGACGCGCGCGGCTGCGCCGATGCGCTGGCGGCCCGGCTGCGCCATCACGACCCACGCCTCGATG
>JAKAZX010000110.1 GCA_021826485.1 Pseudomonadota bacterium
GATCAGGACGCGCTCCAGCGTCGGTCGCACCGTGCGGTGGGCGGCGATCATCCATTCCGCCTGCGCGCCGGCCCCGACCATCAGCAGCGTGCGCGCATCGCGCCGCGCCAGATAGTCGGCGGCCAAGGCCGAATCGGCCGCGGTCTTGCGCACCGTCAGCGGCGTCGCGTCGATCGCCGCGAGCGGCGCGCCGTCGGTGCCGTCGAACAGCACGTAGACCGAGGCGATGTTGGGCTTGCCCTGCGCGGCATTGCCGGGAAACACGCTGGCCAGCTTGATGCCGAACGCCTGCCCGCGCTGCCACGCGGCCATGCCGAGCAGACTGTCCGGCGCCTGCTCCATCAGCAGCCGCCCGTAGCCGTCCACGTCGCTGCGATGCCCTTCCCGCAGCGCGGCGATCAGGCTCGGCAGGTCGAGCAGCCGGTCCGCAGTCGCGGCGTCGATCAGGCGCATGGGTCCAGCGCCTCGATGATCGGCGTGCGCGACAGCGCCCGCGCCCCGCCTCCGGTGATGACGACCTGCTGCTCCAGCTTCACGCCGTCCGCCCCCCCGACCTCCCCGATATAGCTTTCCACCGACACCACCATGTTCTCGAGGAACATCCCGTCATAGCCCCAGTCGGCCCAGTCGGCGACATAGGCGACCGACGGGTACTCGTCGACGAAGCCGCAGCCATGCACCATCATCATGTAGCGGTTGGCCACGTACTCCTCGGGCACCGGCCAGCAGCGTTCGGCGAATTCGCGGAAACTGAGGCCCGGCTTCAGCAGCGCCATGTTGTGCATGATCTGCGCCTGCGCGCGATCGTACAGGCTGCGCTGCCGGTCGGTCGGCTTGCGGCCGGGACAGACATAGCTGCGGGAGATGTCGGCCAGATAGCCGAACGGCCCCACCATGTCGGTATCGAACCCGACGATGTCGCCCGCCTCGATCACGCGGTCCGCGCTCTCGTGGAACCAGGGATTGGTGCGCGGGCCGGAGGCGAGCAGCCGGCATTCGATCCACTCCCCGCCATGCGCGATGTTGGTTTCGTGCAGCAGCGACCAGAGCTGGTTTTCCGTGATGCCGGGCTGCAGCGCCGCGCGCATGCGGTCGATCGCGATGTCGCAGACATCCATCGACGCCTGCATGCAGGCGATCTCCTCCGCCGACTTCACCATGCGCGCCTGTTCGGCCGCTTCCTGGACGTCGAACAACTGCACGCCGTGCGACAGCAGGCGCAGCGCGCCGAGCGGGTCGCAGCGATCGACCGCGAGGCGGCGGTTGCGCCCGCCGTACTGGCGCAGCAGGCTGTCGATCTCGTCGGCCCACAGATGCGCCTTCTCCTCCGTCCGCGGGCCGGCGAGGAAGTAGATCCAGGGCGTGCAGGGCCGCGTCTCGTCCACCACCGGCGAGCCGGCGGAGACATGGCGGGAGGAGGCGAATTCGAACAGGATCACCGGCCCGTCGGTCGCGACGAAGGCGTAGCGGCCGGGCGCGTGCGTCGTCCAGACCGCCATGTTGCGCGTGCCGGTGGCGTAGCGCAGGTTCATCGGGTCGGACAGCACGGCCGCGGCGAAATCGCGCTTGCGCAGCTCGGCGCGCAGCCGTGCCAGCCGGCCGCGCGTCAGGCGGTCCTGGTCGATCAGCGTCATGCGCTGCATGACGCCGGCATCGATCGGCGCCACCGGCCGCGCCCCGCCGCTTTGCGCGGCCGTCGCCATGGAGAGAATTCGGCTCATCGGATCACACCCAGCAATAAACACCGGGCGCGGCGGCCGGGCCGCTGCGCCGCCGACAGATTAGGCCGCCGCGCGCGGCGGCGGCAACGGCCGCGGTCCCGCTGCATGCCGGTCAGTCCCAATCCGCATCCTCGTTGGCGAACCCGACCTCCCGCACGCCGTCGATCGCGCTCAGCGCGGCAATCAGGTGCGACACCGGCCGCTTGCCCTTCACCGTCAGCCGCAGGGTGACGATTCCGCGCCGCGCCGCCACGGGCAGCGCGATGCCTTCGCGGTCGGCGGTGTCCTGTGCCGCCTCCGCCGCATCGCCGGCGGCGCCGGAATCGAGATGGACATGCGCGATGGCAAAGCGCAGTTCGGTGCAGCGGACCAGCACGCGCCGCAGCAGACCGCGGCCGTCGTCGTAGGTGATCCGCAGATCGGTGCTGTGCCGCCGCGGATGCATGAACCGGCGCTGCAAGGCGGGAAAGGCCAGCATGATGAGGAAATGCGCCCCGGTGGTGGCCAGCGCCAGCAGCGGCAGCCCGGCGCCGCACGCCATGCCGAGCGCCGCGGTCAGCCAGACCGAGGCCGCCGTGGTCAGTCCGCGCACCGCGTCGCGGCGCATGAAGATGACGCCGCCGCCGATGAAGCCGATGCCGGAGACGATCTGTGCGGCGATGCGCGACGGATCGAGCACCACCCGGTCCGGGTCCAGCACGTCGGTGAACCCGTATTTGGAGACCAGCATGATCAGCGCGGCCGACACGCCGACCAGCGCATGGGTGCGCAGCCCCGCGCTCTTCTGCCGCAGCTCCCGCTCCGCGCCCACTAGGGCGGACAGCAGCAGCGCCAGCGACAACGCGCCGAGTTGCGACAGGCCCTGGCCCGACAGGTCGAAGAAACCGTGCATCGCCGGGCGCGGCGTCAGCCCGCCGGCGCCGGACCCGTCGTGGCGAACACCGGCGGCACGCGCCGCAACTCCTCGATCGGGATGTGGCAGTGGATGAGATGGCCGGCGGCAGCCTCGCGCAGCGGCGGCGGCGTGTCGTCGCAGATGCGGCCGAACTTGCGCGGGCAGCGGGTGGCGAAGCGGCAGCCCGGCGGCACGTTCAGCGGGCTCGGGATTTCCCCTTCCAGACGGATGCGCGTGGTGCGGATTTGCGGGTCCGGCACCGGGGCGGCGGACAGCAGCGCCTCGGTGTACGGATGATAGGGCGGCTCGAACAGCGCCGAGACCGGGCCGGCTTCCATCACCTGGCCGAGATACATCACCACGACCTCATCGGCGAGATAGCGAACGAGGCCGAGGTCGTGGCTGATGAACACGAGCGTGGTGCGATGCTCCTCCTGGATGCGGAGCAGCAGGTTGATGACCGCGGCCTGGACGGAGACATCGAGCGCCGACACCGGCTCGTCGGCGATCAGCAGTTCCGGGTTGCCGGCGAAGGCGCGGGCGATGGCGATGCGCTGCTTCTGCCCGCCCGACAACTGCCGCGGCAGCGCATGGCGCAGCGAGACGGGCAGACGCACCATGTCGAGCAGCGCCGACACCCGCGCCTCCGCCGCGCGCCGGTCGCGCGCGATGCCGAATTTGTGAAGCGCGCGCGCCAGCGGCCAGCCGACCGGATGCGACGGGTTCAGCGTGCCGTCGGGATTCTGGAACACCATCTGCACGGCCGCCACCAGCGCCGCCGCCCGCCGGCGCGCCGGCCGCGCCGCCACTTCCTTCCCCAGCACGGACAGGCTGCCGCCGGTCGCGGTATCCAGGCCGGCCAGCACTTTCGCGAAGGTGGATTTGCCCGAGCCGGATTCTCCGACGATCGCCAGCACATGGCCGCGCCGGGCCGCCAGCGTCAGCCGGTCGTTGGCCAGCAACTGCCGCCGTCCGACCGGATAGACGCGCGTCAGGTCATGCGCCTCCATCACGATCTCGTCGGTCGCGGCGACGGCGTCGGCACGGGCAACGGGGGACGGCGCCGCCATCTCCGGCAGGTCCGCCCAGCGGGCGCAGCGCACCAGATGGCCGGGGCCGGCGAGCAGCAGCGGCACCACCGCGGCATCGCACACGCCGGCCGCCGCATGGCCGCAGCGGGACAGGAAGCCGCAGCTTGCCGGCGCGCGCCCGGCGGCCGGCACGACGCCGGGAATCGGCAGCAGCGGCGCGCCGCGCTTGTCCGCCCCGGAGCGCGGCAGCGAGGCCAGCAGGCCGCGCGTATAGGGATGGCGCGGTGTGCGGAACAGCCCGGCGGCGGGCGCATCCTCCACCAGCTTGCCGGCGTACATCACGCCGATGCGCTCGCAGACCTGCGCGATCACGCCGAGATTGTGCGAGATATAGAACAGCGCCGTGCCGTATTTCGCCCGCAGCTCGTTCAGCAGATCGAGCACCGTCGCCTCCACCGTCACGTCGAGGCCGGTGGTCGGCTCGTCCAGCAGCAGCAGGGCGGGATTGGCGAGCAGCGCCATCGCGATCACGACGCGCTGCTTCTGCCCGCCCGACAACTGGTGCGGATAGCGGCGCATGACGCTGTCCGGATCGGGCAGATGCACGTCCGCAAGCACGTGCGCAGCCTGCCGCCGCGCCTCGACCATCGAGCTCATGCCGTGGGCGAGCGGCACTTCGACCAGTTGCGCGCCGATGGTCATCGACGGATTGAGCGCGGTCGCCGGCTCCTGATAGACGATCGCGATGCGGCCGCCGCGGATGCGCCGCAGCTCCTCGGCCCCGGCACGCACGAGGTCCTGCCCCTCGAACAGGATCTGCCCGCGCGTGATGGCGCCGTTGCGGCCCATGTATCCCATGATGGCAAGGATCAGCGTCGATTTGCCGCAGCCGGATTCGCCGACCAGCCCGAAGCTTTCGCCCGCTTCGATGTCGAGCGAGAACTCCGGTATTGCCGCGACCGTGCCGCGGGAGGTGCGGTATTCGACGCGCAGATCGCGGATCGAGAGCAGCGGCACCGGATCAGTCCGCCTGCGACAGTTCGGTCAACCCGTCGGCGAGCAGGTTGAAACCAAGGATCAGGCTGACCAGGGCGATGGTCGGATACAGCGCCATGTGCGGAAACACCGTGATCATCGAGGTCGCCTGCTTGACCATGCCGCCCCAGTCGGGATTGGGCGGCGGCAGGCCGAGACCGAGAAAGCCGAGCGTGCCGATGGTGATGGTGGTGTAGCCGAGGCGGAGGCAGAAATCCGTGATCAGCGGGCCACGGCAGTTCGGCAGCAGCTCGACCAGCATGACGAACAGATCGGTTTCCCGCCGCAGATAGGCCGCCGCCACGAATTCCTGGTGCATCAGCACCATCACCAGCCCGCGCACGATGCGCGAAATGCCGGGTGCCGAGGCGAGCACCACGGCCACCACGATGTTGAGCGGCGACGGACCGATATTGGCGATCAGGATGACATACAGGACCACGACCGGGAACGACAGGATCACGTCGGAGGCGCGGCTGACCGCGACATCCACCCAGCCGCGATAATAGCCCGCGAGCAGCCCCATCGCCGCCCCCACCACATAGGCGGCAAGCACGGCAACGGGGGCGACCGCGAGCACGGTGCGGCCGCCCCAGACGATACGCGCGAGCAGGTCGCGCCCGAGCGGATCGACGCCGAGCCAGTGCTTCGCCGAACTGCCCGGATGGCCCATCGCCAGATAGTCCTGCGCGTTGGGCAGGGGCAGCGGCAGCAGCGGCGCCAGCAGCGCCAGCGCCACCCAGAACAGCACGAGCGCCAGCCCGACCAGCGCGATCGGCGAGGACGGCAGGCGGCGCAGCAGGCCGGGCGACGGCCGGCCGGCATTCTCAAGTGCGGCGGCGGGATCGTTGGCGATGGCGGACATCAGCCGCGCGCCTGCGGGTCGAGCAGGCGGTAGCCGATATCGCTCAGCAGTTGCGTCGCGGTCGCGACGAACAGCGCGATCAGCGTCGCGGCCTCGATCAGGCTCACATCGCCGAACAGCGATGCGTCCAGCAGCATGCGGCCGAAGCCGGGATAGGCGAACACCAGTTCGGTGACAACCACACCGCCGATCAGCCAGTTGATCTGCAGCAGGATCACGGTGAACGGCGCGATCATGGCATTGCGCAGCGCATGCCGCAGGATCACCTGCCGCCGCGGCAGGCCCTTCAGCACCGCGGTCCGGACATAGGGTTTCGCCATCACCTCGGTCATCGAGGCGCGGACCATGCGTGCGACATAGCCGGAATCGTAGATCGCCAGCACCGCGACGGGCAGCACGAGCTGCGAGGCGATCGACCAGCCGGAATGCGCATCGAGCGGGCTGGTGCCCGGCAGGATGCCGAAGGCCACCACGAACACCGCGACCAGAAGCACGCCGAGCGCGAATTCCGGGATCGATGTCATGATGATGGAAAGCGTGGAGACGGCGCGATCAAGCGCGCTGCCTGCACGCATCCCGGCCAGCACGCCCAGCACCAGCGACAGCGGCACGATCACCGCGAAGGCAAGGCCGGCGAGCAGCGCGGTGTTGCCCAGCCGGTCCCACAACACGTCGTTGACCGGCGCCTTGTACAGCGTGGAATAGCCGAAATTGCCGAAATAGCGGTCGCCGCGCGGGTCCTTGAAGCCGAGGCCGAGCGCCGGGTCCTGCAACGGATCGGCCTCCACCCCGGTCAGCACCCCGACCCAGCGCACGTAGCGCACCAGCAGCGGGTCGTTCAGGTGCAGCTTCTGGTACAGCAGATCGACCTGTTCCTGCAGCGCGAAGGCGCCCAGCGTCTTGCGCGCGACATTGCCCGGGGAGAACTCGGTGACCACGAACACCAGGAACGACGCCACGAGCAGCGTCGCCAGCATCTCCACCGCGCGACGCAGCACGTAGCGCGTCATGGCCGCGCACCCCCCCTCTCCCGCGTATTGCGGGAGAGGGGGCGGCACGAAGGCGGCAGCGTCGTCACCCGCCGTTAGCTCTTCTGCAACGCGAAGGTGTTGCCGAAGAAGTAGTTGGACGGGTGGATCGCTGCGCCGAGCACGCTCTTGTCGTAGAAGGTGAAGTTGTTGCGGAAGATCGGCTGCGTGATCGGCCCGTCCTCATGCATGATCTGTTCGAGCTGGCCGAGCAACTCGCGCCGCTTGCCCATGTCCAGCGTGCCTTCGGCCTTGGTGAGAATCTCGTCGAACTTCGGATTGCTGTAGCCGCTCTCGTTCCACGGCACGCCGGTGCGATAGCCGAGGCCCATGATCATCATGGCGAGCGGGCGGTGATACCAGATGGTGGCGCCGAACGGCACCTTGGTCCACACGTCCCAGTATTCCGCGCCGGGCATCACGTTGAGCTTGACGTTGACGCCGACCTTCTTCCACTGCTCGGCCGCGGCCTGCGCCTGCGACACGATCCAGGGCAGATCGTTCGGCACATACATCGTGGTTTCGAGGCCGTTGGCATATCCCGCTTCGGCCAGCAGCTTCTTTGCCTCGTCCGGATGGTAGCCCATCGGCGTGATCGGCATGGTGTCCGGCTGCGCCGGCGAGCAATGGGTGTGATCGCCCGCGATGCCGATGCCGCGCACCGCGATCTCGAGGATCGGGCCGGGATCGAGCGCGAGCTTCAGCGCCTTGCGCACGCGCGGGTCGTTGAACGGCTTTTCCGAGTTCTTGAACCGCATCACCGCGGTCTCGGCGCTGCGCACCTGATAGAGCTGCAGATGCGCCATCGCCTTCAGCGCATCGAGCTGCATCGGATCGGCGAAGATCAGCCCGTGAATCTGCCGCGAAGCGAGCGCCGCGATCGCCGCCGCCGGGTCATCGCCGGTGTCCACCTGCTCGATGCCGTCGAGATAGGCGGGCTGGCCCCAGTACGATTTCGCCTTGCGCAGCACGGCGATCTTGCCGGTATCCACCTGCACCAGCTCGAACGGGCCGGTGCCCTGCGCGCCGGGCTGGAAGACGCCCTTCTCGTCCGGATACATCATTGCCGCTGGGTAGTGGAACAGATGCTCCGGCACCGAGACCTGCGGCTCCTTGCAGTTTAGCCGCACCGTGTGGGCATCGACGCGCTCGATCGCGTTGGCGTCCCACAGCTCGGTGGTCGGCTTGCCGTCCGCACCCTTGGTGTCCTTCAGCAGATAGCCCTTGACCAGCCCGACGAAGGAGGAGCCGACCGCGGAGTCGGTCAACTGGCGCAGGTTCCAGACCACGTCATCGGCGGTGAAGTCGCGGCCGTTATGCCACTTCACGCCCTTGCGCACATTGAGCGTCCAGGTCTTCAGGTCGGGGCTGACCGACCAGCCTTCCAGCAGATAGGGATGGGTGATGTTCTCCGCGTCGGTCAAGGTCAGGTATTCGACCACCTGCCGTGACACGTTGCTGTCGTAGCCGCCCCAGGAATAGGTGTGCGGCGTCTTGAGATCCTTGATGCGCGTGCCGACGCGCAGCGTGCCGCCCATCGGCATGTCGGCGGCGCGCGCGCGCGGCATCGGCGAAACACCAGCCAGCTTCATCGCGACCGGTGCGGCAACACCGAGCAAAGTCGCGAAGCGCACGAACTCGCGCCGGTTCATTTTGCCGTCCGCAAGCTGCGCTCGCAGCTTTTTCAAATGCGGCATCTTGTCTTCGTCCGACATGGTCCACTCCCCGCGTGTTGGGCCGCTTCTTCGCAGCGGCGGCAGAAATTCATGCGATCACCCGCATGCCGCCACATTCATGGGGATTGACGAACCGCGTCAAGATGCAACCGGCTAGAGCATGGCGAGCGGCTGGCGGTGCGCCGGCGGCGGAAACGCGCGGTCGATCGTGGCAAGGTCGTCGGCATCCAGCGTCAGCGCCGCGGCGGCGGCATTTTCCTGCACATGGGCGAGATCGGATGATTTCGGGATGGCGATGACGCCCGGATGGCGGAGCGCCCAGGCCAGCGCCACCTGAGCCGGCGTCACGCCATGCCGCCGCGCCACCGCGGCAAGCGCACGGTCGCGCAGCAAACGTCCGCCCTGGCCGACCGGGGAGTAGGCCATCACCGGCATGCCACGCAGCGCGCACCAGGCGAGCAGGTCGAACTCGATGCCGCGCGCCTGCGGATTGTACAGCACCTGATCGGTGGCACAGGCGCCGCCGCCCGCCAGCGCGGCCAGCGCCGTCAGATCGGCCACGTCGAGATTCGATACGCCCCAGGCGCGAACATGCCCGGCCCGCAGCAGCGCCGTCATCGCCGCGACCGTCTCCTCCAGCGGGACGCTGCCGCGCCAGTGCAGCAGATAGAGGTCGATCCGGTCGGTGCGCAGCCGCCGCAGGCTGCGCGCGCAGGCGGCGGGCAGGCGGGTGCGGCCGGCGTTCTGCGGCAGCACCTTGCTGACCACGAATGCGTCATCGCGCCGCCCTGCCAGCGCCTCGGCCACCACCTCCTCCGCCCCGCCATCGGCATACATCTCGGCGGTGTCGATCAGCGTCATGCCGAGGTCGAGGCCGCGCCGCAGTGCCTCCGCCTCCGCCCGCCGGTTCGCCCGCACCTCGCCCATGTGCCAGGTTCCCTGGCCAAGTGCCGGCACCGTCCGGCCGTCGGGGAAGGCGACCGTGCGCATCGCGTCCTCCCTATGCCGCCGCCGCTTCCGCCACGCGCAGGACCCGCAGGAAATTGCCGCCCCACAGCGCCGCGATGGCGGCTTCGTCATAGCCGCGGCGCACCAGTTCGGCGGTGATGGCGGGGCTTTCCGCCGCGTCGCGCCAGCCGCTGAACCCGCCGCCGCCGTCGAAATCCGAGGAGATGCCGACATGGGCAAGCCCGATGCGGCGGACCGCGTAATCCACGTGGTCGACGAAATCGGCAGGGGTGACGCTGTCCGGCTTGCCGCCGCTGCGCAGGAATGCCGGCATGGCGGTGATCTGCACGACGCCGCCGACATCGCGCAGCACGTCGAGCTGCGCGTCGTCGAGGTTGCGCGGATGGTCGGCCAGCGCCCGCACACAGGAATGCGAGGCGATCACCGGCGTGCGGGACGCGGCTGCGGCCGCCAGCATGGCGGCGCGCGAGGCGTGCGAGACATCGACCAGGATGCCGCGCCGGTTCATCGCCGCGATCGCGCGGACACCGAACGCGGACAGGCCGCCATGCTCCTCCGGCACGTCGCCGAGCTCGGGGCGGGCGGCGGCGGAATCGGCCAGATCGTTGTGGCCGTTATGGGTGAGCGTGACGTAGCGCACGCCGAGATCGGCAAGCCGTTGCAGACGGTCGAGGTCGCTGCCGATCGCGTAGCCGTTCTCCAGCGCCGGCAGGATCGCGGTGCGGCCGTCGCGGAACGCCTGCGCGATGTCGTCGGCGGTGCGGCACAGCCGGGCGGCGCCGGCCCCCATGCCGCGGATGGCGCCCAGCATGGCGACGGCGCGCTCGAACGCGGCCTGATGCCCATCCTGCGTGCGCCGACCCTGCGGGATGTAGGCGGCAAAGCAGCCGGCCGCCAGGTGGCCCCGCCGCATCTTGGGCAGATCGACCCGCCGCGTCGTCTCGGCGTCGAAGGGCGGGCCGTCGGGCCAGGGGATGTCGATATGCGAGTCCAGCGTGAGCAGGCGCAGATGCAGCTCGTGTGCGTCGGTCATGCCGCCACGGTCGATGCCCCCGGACGGCCCGTCAAGCCCGCCCTTCGCCCGGCGGCTGACGCGGTGACTCGAACGCGCTATAGGGGGTCGGGCGGTTCCCGTAGCTCAGCCGGATAGAGCACAGGATTCCTAATCCTGGGGCCGTGGGTTCGAATCCCGCCGGGAACGCCAGTCGTGCCATGTCCATACCGGGCGCATGGGTGACGATCT
>JAKAZX010000111.1 GCA_021826485.1 Pseudomonadota bacterium
GCGCAATCCGGCGAGTTCCGTCTCCAACGCACGGATGCGAGCGCCGAGCGCCTCCGGGTCGAACGTGGCGGGCACGGTGGCGTCCAGGCGGACCTCCTTCGTCAGACATGCAGTGTAGCTGCGGCGGCGGGCGGTTTCGTCACCCTCCCGACACCTTTTCGTGACACGCCGGACAGGGCGGGCGTAACGCCCGCTTACGGCCCGGAGTCGGGGAGGTGCAAGCAGGGAGTTGCCGGATGGCGGAATGGCGGTTGGCGGGCGCGCTGGCGGTGGCGCTGCTGGCGGCGGGGCCGGCGCGGGCGGAGGATCGCCCGATCGTGGCGGAATTGTTCACCTCGGAAGGCTGCTCGTCCTGCCCGCCGGCCGAGGCGGTGCTGGCGGAGCTGGCGCGCACCCGGCCGGACGTGCTGGCGCTCGGCTTCCACGTGACCTACTGGGACCGGCTGGGCTGGGCCGACCCGTACGCCCTGCCGGCGGCGACCGCGCGGCAGCAGCATTACGCCGCCGGCTTCGGTCTCGATTCGGTCTATACGCCGCAACTGGTGGTCGATGGCCGGCAGGAAATGGTCGGCAGCGACCGGAGCGCGGTGCTGGCGGCGCTGCGGACGGCGGCGCGGCAGGCCGGGCCGCCGGTCGCGCTGCTTCTCACGCCCACGGACGCCGGGCTGCGCGTGTCGGTGGCGGCAGGCGCCGGGCAGGGGATGCTGGTGCTGATCGGCTTCGATCCGCTGCACCGAACCGCGGTCGCGCGCGGGGAGAATGCCGGGCGGGTGCTGACCGAGGTGAACGCGGTGCGCGACATCCGCCCGCTGGGACACTGGGACGGCCGGGCGTGGCAGCGGGTGGTGCCGCCACCCGCGGGCGAACGCGTCGCCGCGATCCTGCAGGCGGCGGACGGGCAGGTGCTGGGGGCGGCGCTGCTGCGCTAGAACGGCGGCGAAGCTGACGGAGCCGGAACGTGATCCTGCTGCACCTGAGCGACCTGCATGTCCGCCCGCCGGGCGTCGCCCTGTCGCGCGTCGTCGAAGCATCGCACCTGGCGGAGCGGGCGCTGCGCGCGGCGGCGGCATTCCGGCCGTTGCCGGATGCCATCCTGATCACCGGCGACCTGGCCGATTGCGGCCTGGAAGCGGAATATGCCGAACTCGCGGCGATGCTGCGCCGCCATCTGGGCGGCCGGCGGGTGCTGCTGCTGGCCGGCAACCACGACCGGCGGGAGAACCTGCGCACCGCGCTGGCGGAGTTCGAGGGGGTGACGGCGGACCCGGCGGACGTGCGCTACGTGGTCGAGGACCTGCCGCTGCGGCTGGTCGTGCTGGACAGCGTGGTGCCCGGCGCGGGCTACGGCGCGCTGGGCGCGGAGCGGCTGGCCTGGCTCGACGCGCGGCTGGCGGAGGCGCCGGCGCGGCCGACGCTGCTCGCGCTGCATCATCCGCCGATGCTGTCCGGCCTCGCCGCCTGCGATGCCATCAACCTGCGCGACTACGCCGCGCTGGGCGCGCTGCTGCGCCGGCACCGGCAGGTGGAGCGCATCCTGTGCGGCCACCACCACCGCTGCATGACCGGGCGGCTGGGCGATGCCGTCATCACCGTGGCGCCGGCCGCCGCCCATCAGGGCGCGTTCGAACTCGACGACGACCGCGGCCGGTTCGTGATGGAGCCGCCCGGCTACCTCGTGCATCTGCGCGGCGCGGACGGCGCCATCGTGTCCCACAACGTGTTCGTGGAGAGTTTCCCCGGCCCGTTCCCGTATCTGCCCGACCCCGACTATCCGGGCGCGTAAGCGCCGCGCGGGTTGTTCGCCCCTGGCGCGGGGGCGGCCGACCTTTCCGCATCCGTCCCGGTTTGACGAAGTCCGAAGCGGCGGACTGCGGGAATGGTTGGTCGGTCAGCTCAACTATTTTAGCTCGGCGATGGAAAAAGAGCCTTGCTCGTTGACGGCCATGCTCGCGATGTCGTCAATAACGGCCCTGTGTGTCACAGAACCGTGAGGTTTGAGCATGTCGGACATGCCGACAAACTACAATCAGACGTTTTACGATAACTTCAGCGGAACGTCCCTCAACTCCAACAACTGGCCCGTCCTGTACGGCGGCACGGGCAGCAACGGGGCGTTCACCTACCAGCACGGCAACGTCTCGGTGAACAACGGCCTGACCATCAACACCACCAACAGTTCCGGAAGCTGGACCACCGGCGGGTTGAGCCAGGGCTGGACCGGCGGGCAGTACGGCCTCTATCAGGTCGAGGCGAAGGTCGATCCCGGCCAGGGCACCGGCCCGGCCATCGTGCTGTGGCCGAACAACAATTCCTGGCCTCCGGAAATCGACCTGCTGGAAGCGCCGAACGGCCAGGGCGATGCCTACATGACGCTGCACTGGGCGGGCAGCGGCGGATCGAACCAGTACCAGACCATCGACACCGGCGTGAACGTCAACAGTTGGCACGACTACGCCGTGGACTGGGAGGCCAACAAGCTGACCTTCTACGTGGACGGCAAGCAGGTCTGGAGCACCACGCAGCACATTCCGAACCAGCCGATGGGCCTCGGCATTTCCGGCTTCGTCGCCGCCAGCAACGATAGCTGGTACGGCGGTGGCCCGAACGGCAGCACGCCGTCCACGGTCGGCCTGCATGTCGCCTGGGTGTCGATCAGCGAGCCGGGCAGCGGCGGCAGTTCGAGCAGCAGCACGAGTTCGAGCAGCAGCAGTTCGAGCAGCTCCAGCTCCAGTTCCAACTCCAGCAGCAGCACCAGCAGCGACAACGCCCAGCCGGCGAGCAGCGCGATCACCACCGACACGACGAAAAGCGGCAGCAACGGCTTCACCTTCCTGTCCACCGCGCCGGGATCGGACGTGCTGAGCGGCGGGTCGGGGCTGACGCAGTTCAACGTCGATGCCACCAGCCCGGACGGCTGGGCGGAGATCGACAACATGCACAGCGGCGACGTGGTCGATATCCTGGGCTTCAGGCAGGGCCAGTCCACCATCACCTGGACCACTGCGACCGATCCGAACGGGCAGACCGGCGCGACCGCCGAGATCAGCCTGCAAGGCAACGGCCATATCGATAGCAAGGTGACGTTCGCCGGCGTCAGCCTGAGCGCGGCGCAGAACTTCTCCTCCGGCAACTGGCACACCGCCTCCGGCACGCCAGAGCTTTCGATCTGGAAGGTCTGACCGGCCGGCGCCTGGCCGCCGCCCCGGCGGCGGTCAGGCGCCGACGCTCTCGCTCGGCACCAGCATGCAGCCGTCGATGCGCCAAGTGCCGTCCGGCTCGCGCTCCATGAAATAGAGCGCAAGGTCGCGGGTGCCGTCCGGCGCGGTCAGTTCCACCCGCTGCACCGGCTTGCCCTCCATCTCCACCAGAGCGCCGAAGGCGACCGCGCCGGGGCGATAGACCGGGGCGTAGCCGCGCCGGACCATCTGCATGAAGGTTCCGGCATCGCCGAACATCTGCTGGATGCCGGGGGAGGCGAAGCCGAACGCGGCGGCCCCGTCATCGCGGCGGAACGCGTCGATCTGGCTGCGGATCGCGGTCTGGATGGCGGCGCGGTCACCTTCCGGCAGATTGACCGGCGCGTCGTCGGCCCATGCCGCGCCGGGAATCAGCAGCGTCAGCAGCAGCAGAACGGGCAGCCAAAGGCGGGCAGTGCGCCGCATCGCGCGTCCTCCGTCGGTTCCGCTGGATGCTACGTGGCGGAGGCGCGATCGGACGCAAGCGGGAACCCCGGCGGACGGGGGCCGTTGGCCGGGCTGGAGGATGTGCCCATGCTCCGACGAATGCTTCTGCTGCTCGCCTGTGCCGTTCCGAGTGCCGCGATCGCGCAGCCGGCGCCGCAGGTGCCGCCGGGCAGCGCCGCGCCGCCGGGCGGGAACGGCGCCGGCATGGGCGCCGCGCCGGGCGTGATCCCGGTGCCGGGCCATGTCGATCCTGGCATGAACCGGCAGCCACCCGCGGCCGTGCGGCGGGACCCGATGCCGGTCGTCCGGCCGCCCGGCAGCCCGGGCGGCAATCCGGACGTGGTCCCGAAATAGCCGGACCCGGCGGTCAGCGGCGGCCGCGGCGCGGCTTGGCCTGGCTGTCGGCGGCGGCGGGGGAGGGTGCCTCCTGCGACGCCGCCTTGCGGTCGGGGGTGGTCGCGACTGGGCGCGCGGGGCGTGGCTCGGGGGCGGTTTCGGCGGCCGGCGAACCGGGTGGCAGTTGCGCCGCGGGGGAATAGTCCTCGATACCCGCGGGGCGGTCGCCGGCCGGCGGATCATCGCCCTCGATCTCTTGCCGCGCCGCCAGCCAGAACTCCTCGCTGCGCTCATGCGGCCGGCCGGCCTGTTCCCACAACTGGTACGCCCGTTCGCGGATGCGCTGCTCGATCTCCGACATGCCACTCCCCTGTCGCTGCCCAACCCACAGACGCGCCGGCGGCGCGCGGGTTGCGCCGCGCGGCGGCTCAGGCCTTGGCGGCGAAGGTGCGCAGCAGCAGTTCGGCGAAGCCGGCGGCATCCGCGTCCATCGCCACGTCGCAGTTGGGCACGCCGCTGCCGCGGCCCAGCAGGTCGATCACGGTCCGCCCGACCGTCAGCGGCCCCTGCGTCTCCACCGCCACATGCACGCGCTGCGTGCTGATCAGCGACGGCTGCACCAGGAAGCCGACGGCGAGCGCATCATGCACCGGGGTGCTGTGCGGCACCGGCTGGCGCTGGTGCTGGTCGTGCACGACGATGCGATGGCCGATGAAGGCGGCGGCGGCCTGGCCGGCCGGCGTGCCGAGCGCGTCCATCGCCGCGCAGTGTTCGCGCGTGATCGGCGCGCGGTGCGTGGCGTCCAGCGGCAGCAGCGTCACCTTGGGGAAGCCGGCGGCGAACACCATCGCCGCCGCCTCCGGATCGCCCCAGATGTTGAACTCGGCCGACGGCGTGACGTTGCCGAGCGCGTGCCCGCCGCCCATCACCACCAGTTCCGGCACGCGGGCGGCGAATTTGGCATCGAGCGCGATGGCGGCGGCGAGGTTGGACAGCGGCGCGACCGCGACCAGCACGATCGGGTCGGTCGCCTTGCGATAGGTTTCGACCAGGAACTCGACCGCCGAGGCATCCTGCTTGCGGCGCTTGGTCGGCGGCACCGGCAGGATGTCGGGATGGTATTTGCCGGCATGGTCGCTCTGGCGCCGCGGCACCGGGAAGTCCAGCCGCGCGATCGGATGCGCCAGCCCCTCATAGACCGGGATGTCGCCGCGGCCGATGTGATCCAGCACGCGCAGCGTGTTCTCGGTGCAGTATTCCACCGGGATGTTGCCGTTGACCGTGGTGCAGGCCAGCAGCTCCAGCGCCGGATGCAGGGCCGCCAGCATCACGGCGACCGCGTCATCGGTGCCGGTGTCCACGTCCAGGATCAGTTTGCGCCGCACCGAAGCCCCCTTCCGTCTCGTTCCCGGCGGGACGCTGCACCCTCCGGCCGGCCGCCGCAACCGGGGCCGGGGGCGGCCCTGCATGGCGGGTGGCGGGGGGACCCGGGAGTGGGATAGCATGGTCGCAACTTTTGCCGCCCGCGCCGCGGGCCTTCGGGGGAGACGCTGTGATGGGCGAGGCTGGGTTGGAACGGGCCGGAAGCGGCTGGCGGGGGGCGGCCCGGGCCGGCCTGCTGGCCGCCGCGCTGCTGCTGCCGCTGGCCGCCGCGCGGGCGGACGACGCCCCCGCCGATCCGGTGATCGCGCAGCACGGCGCGGTGACGATGACGGCGAGCCAGGTGCGCCAGATCATCGCCGACATGGACCCGGAGACGCGCCAGCAGATGCAGCGCGATCCGCGCGTGCTGCTGCAACGGGTGCGCGACCGGATGGTGCAGCTCGTGCTGCTGGACCGCGCCAAGGCCGAGAAATGGGACGAGAAGCCGGATGTCGCCTATCGCGCCGAAGTGGCGCGGGACAACGCCATCGTCGAATCCTTCCTCACCGCCCAGGCGCCACTGCCGCCGGACTACCCGAGCGACAAGGACGTGGCCGCGGCCTATGAGGTGAACAAGGCGAAGCTGCTGGTGCCGAAGCAGTATCATCTGGCCCAGATCGTGATCGGCGAACCCGAGGGCACCGGCAGCACCGGCAAGGCGGATGCGCAGAAGCGCGCCGCACAGATCCGCAAGCAGGTGACGGAGGGGCACAAGGATTTCGCGACGGTCGCGACCGAATCCTCCGACGACAAGCAATCGGCGCAGAACGGCGGCGATATCGGCTGGCTGCGCGACGATTCGCTGCTGCCGGCGCTGCGCCAGGCACTGACCGGCCTCGGCCCGAACGGCGTGACCGAGCCGGTGCACACCGCCGACGGCTGGCACATCATCAAGGTGCTCGGCATCAAGCCCGCCGGCGTCGCGACGCTGGCGGAGGCGCATGACGCCCTGGCGCGGGCGCTGCGGCAGGAACGGTCGGTGCAGTTGCAGCGCCGCTATGTCGGCGACCTGCTCCAGCAGGACCCGATCCATATCGATCAGGTCGAATTGTGGAAGCTGACCGCGCAATAGCCGGGCCGACGCCCGCGGGTGGTTGACGCCAACCCCCGGCGCGCCGTTCAATCGCGCCGGGAAGGACGTCCGATGCCACCGACCGAGCCGCCGATCGCCGAGCAGGCCCCGCGCGCCGGGGATCGCATGTCCGCCGCGGCGCAGCAGCCGGTGCTGGCGCTGGAGGGGGTGACCAAGTCGTTCCCCGGCGTGCAGGCGCTGCGCGGCGTCTCCTTCGACATCCTGCCCGGCGAGGTGCATGCCCTGCTGGGGGAGAACGGGGCCGGCAAATCGACGCTGATCAAGATCATGTCGGGCGTGCACCACGCCGACGGCGGGACGATGCGGCTGGACGGCCAGCCGATCCGCCTGGGCAGCCCGCTGGCGGCGCGCGCCGCCGGCATCGCCACGATCTATCAGGAACTGCTGCTGTTCCCGGAACTCACGGTTGCCGAGAACGTGTTCATGGGCCACGCCCCGCGCCGGAGATGGGGCGCGCTCGACTGGCCGGCGATCCGCGAGCGCACGCGCACGCTGTTCGCCGCGCTCGACATCAACGATCTCGATCCGGCGCAGGTGGTCGGCGCGCTGTCGGTGGGCAACCGCCAGCGCGTGGAGATCCTGCGCGCGCTGTCGCAGGATGCCCGCATCCTGGTGATGGACGAGCCGACCGCCGCACTGACCGAGCATGACGTGGCGCGGCTGTTCGCGATCGTCCGCCGCCTGCGGGCGCGCGGCGTCTCCATCGTCTATATCACCCATCGGCTGGAGGAGGTGTTCGCGCTGGCCGATCGCGTCACGGTGCTGCGCGACGGCGAGCATGTCGCGACCCGGCCGGTCGCCGAAACCGACCGCGCCGACCTGATCCACATGATGGTCGGCCGCCGCATCGAGAGCCTGTTTCCCAAGACCGCGGTGAAGATCGGTCCGCCGGTGCTGGAACTGCGCGGCCTGTCGCGCCCGCCGTTGACGCGCGACGTGTCGCTGACCGTGCATGCGGGGGAGATCGTCGGCCTTGCCGGGCTGGTCGGATCGGGACGCAGCGAACTGGCACAGGCGATCTTCGGCGCGACACCGGCGACCGGCGGCAGCATCCTGGTGAACGGGCAGGCGGTGCGCGTCCGCTCGGTCGCCGAGGCGCGGCGGCTCGGCATCGCCTATGTGCCGGAGGATCGGGCGACCCAGGGCCTGATCCGGCCGATGACGGTGCGGGAGAATACCTCGCTTGCGGTGCTGTCCGACCTCGCGCGTCTCGGCTTCATCGACCGCGCGGCGGAGGCGCGGCTGGCGCAGGAGACGGTGGCGCAGTTCGGCGTGCGCACGGCGGGGATCGAGCAGGTGGTGGGCCGGCTTTCGGGCGGCAACCAGCAGAAGATCGTGCTGGGCAAATGGCTCGCCGCCAAGCCGAAGATCCTGATCCTGGACGAGCCGACGCGCGGCATCGATGTCGGCGCCAAGGCGGAGATTCACCGGCTGATGAGCGAGCTGGCCGGGCGCGGCCTGGCGGTGCTGATGATTTCGAGCGAGCTGCCGGAGGTGCTGGGCATGAGCGACCGTGTGCTGGTGATGCGCGACGGCGCGCTGGCCGGCGCCTTCCCGCGCGCCGAGGCGGCGCAGGAACGGGTGGCGGCGGCGATGATGGGGGGCGCATGAGCGGCGCCGCCCTGACGCAGCCCGCGCCGCGGCTGCGCCTGTCGGTCTCGCAGGAATGGCTGCTGGCGGGGGCGATCGTCGTCCTGTTCGTGGTGGTCGGGCTGATCAACCCGCGCTTCGTCGCCAGCCGCAATTTGCAGACCATCCTGCTCGGCAATGCCTATGTCGCGGTCGCGGCGATCGGCATGAGCATGGTGATCGTCTCGGGCAACATCGACATCTCGGTCGGCTCGCTGATCGGCGTGCTGGCGACCGTCAGCGGCTCGCTGGCGGTGGCGGGCGTGCCGTCGGTGCTCGCCTGGCTGCTGCCGATCGCGCTCGGTGTCGTGGTGATGGCGGCGCAGGGCGCGGTGGTCGCCTATCTCGGCCTGCCGTCGATCGTGGTGACGCTGGGCATGCTGAGCATCCTCAAGGGCGGGCTGATCAGCGTCACCAACGGCGTCTGGATCAGCAACCTGCCGGACGACTACCATCTGGCGCAGTGGTCGCTGTTCGGCGTGGTGCCGGTGCCGGTCCTGTTCATGCTGGTGCTGACCGTGGCCGCCGCATGGTGGATGCGCAACACCGCGACCGGGCGCGGCATCTACGCGGTCGGCGGCAATGCGGAGGCGGCGCGGCTGTGCGGCATCGGGCGGCAACGCACGGTGCTGATGGTGTTCGCGATCCACGGCATGTTCGTCGGCCTCGCCGCGGTGCTGTTCGCGACCCAGCTTTCGGTGATCCAATCGACCGTGCCGCCGAACCTGGAGCTGACCATCATCACCGCCTCCGTGGTCGGCGGCGTCAGCATCCTGGGCGGCACCGGTACGGTGATCGGCTCCACGCTCGCCGCCGTGCTGATCGCCGCCATCGGCTCCTCGCTGATCTTCGTCAACCTGTCGCCGTTCTGGCTGCGCGCGGTGCAGGGCGTGCTGATCCTGATCACGGTGCTCGCCGACATCTACCGCCGCCGCCGGCGCCGGGGGGCGCGATGAGCGACCGGTCCGCCGCCCTGCGCCTGCCGCGGCTGGCAGCGCATGAGCTGGTGCTGCTGGTCATCCTGATCGTCGCGCTGGCGGTGCTGGCGGCGCTGAGCGACCGGTTCTTCACGCTCGACAACCTGCTCAACCAGGGCATGCTGATGACCGAGGTCGGGCTGATGGCGATGCCGATGACCTTCGTCATCGTCACCGGTGGCATCGACCTTTCGGTCGGCTCGGCGCTCGGCATGTGCGCGATCCTGCTCGGCTATTCGTGGCACAACTGGGGGTTCCCGCTGCCGCTCGCGATCGGCTTCGCGCTGCTGGCCGGCGCCGCGGGCGGCTTCGTCAACGGCTGGTTCATCACCCGGCTGAACGTGCCGCCGCTGATCATGACGATCGCGACGCTCGCGCTGTATCGCGGGCTGGCGGAGGGGATCAGCCAGGCGCATTCGGTGCGCGGCTATCCGGACTGGTTCTACGGCCTCGGCCAGGGCGCGCTGTTCGGCGTGCCGTCGCAACTGTGGCTGTTCTTCGCCGCCATCCTGGTGTTCGGCGTCATCCTCGGCTTCACCACGTTCGGCCGCGCGCTGCGCGCCATCGGCTTCAACGAGACCGGCGCCCGCTTCTCCGGCGTGCCGGTCGATCGCATCAAGCTGATCATCTACACCGCGTCGGGCACCATGGCGGGGCTTGCCGCCTGGATCTTCGTCTCGCGCGTCAGCACCACGCGCTCCGACATGGGAACCGGGATGGAGCTGGATGTGATCGCCGCGGTGGTGCTGGGCGGCACCAGCATCTTCGGCGGCGTCGGCACGGTGTTCGGCACGGTGCTGGGGCTGCTGCTGATCCAGTTGCTGAAGGACGGCCTGGCGCTGACCGGCGTGAAGGGCGATGCGACCATCATGGTGATCGGCACGGTGCTGATCGCCTCCATCCTGGTCACCAGCTTTGCCGAGCGGCGGCGCGATGCCGCGCGCGCGTCAAATCCGCGATCACCGCGGGCGACGACAACCGAGGGAAGGGAAACACCATGAGGCTGACACTGACTGCGATGGCGCTGGCCGGCACGCTGCTGGCCGGGCATTCCGCCTTTGCGGCGGGCGGGCGCTGGGACGGCGCGGACGACCTTGCGGTCAATCCGCTGCCGTGCGACGGCGGCGCCGGCACCGTCGCAACCAAGCCGTATGACGGCGGCAAGGCCGTGAATGCGCCCGATCTGGCCGGCAAGCCGATCACGCTGGTCGATGTGCCGAAGCTGATCGGCATCGGCTA
>JAKAZX010000112.1 GCA_021826485.1 Pseudomonadota bacterium
GTGGCTGCGCCTGCACCCCCGCCCCGCCCCGGATGCGCCGCTGTTCCTGGGCGTGCGCGGCGCCCGGCTGGACGCGGCGGTGGCGCAGCGCACGCTGCGCGAATACCGCCGCCTCGCCGGCCTGCCCGAGCATGCCACGCCGCACGCGCTGCGCCATTCCTTCGCGACCCATCTGCTGGCGGCCGGCGCCGACCTGCGAGCGATCCAGGAACTGCTCGGCCATGCCAGCCTGTCCACCACGCAGCGCTATACCGCGGTGGACACCGAACGGCTGATGGAGGTGTGGCGGCAGACGCATCCGCGGGGATAGCCCGGCAGCGGATCAGGCGGCGGCCTCGCCCTCGAAGCGGAACGCGGCCGACAGCACGGTGGCCTCGTCCAGCCCCGCATTGTCGCGCAGCAGCCGCTCCCGCCCGCGCGCCAGCACCATCACGCGGGTCGCCAGCGCCAGCACCTCCGGCAGTTCGGAGGAGGCGAAGATCACCGCCATGCCCGCCTTCGCCAGCTCGCTGATCAGCGCATAGATTTCCGCCTTGGTGCCGACATCCACGCCGCGCGTCGGCTCGTCCAACAGCAGCAGGCGCGGCCCGATGGCGAGGCAACGGCCGAGGATGACCTTCTGCTGGTTGCCGCCCGACAGCGTGCGCAGGCGCTGCTGCGGGCTGCTGGCACGCACTGCGAGGCGGCGCAGCAGCGGGGTTGCCGCCTGCCGCTCCTGCGACGGGCGCAGCCATCCGGCCCTGCGGCGGCGCCAACTGAGCAACAGGTTCTCCTGCACCGACAGGTTCGGCACGATGCCGGCGAGCTTGCGGTCCTCGGGCAGGAAGGCGATGCCGCGTG
Source organism: Pseudomonadota bacterium (assembly GCA_021826485.1). Lineage (GTDB taxonomy): Bacteria > Pseudomonadota > Alphaproteobacteria > Acetobacterales > Acetobacteraceae > JAFKFJ01. The sequence continues at coordinate 841 of JAKAZX010000112.1, forward strand.
CCAGCGCATGGCCGGGATCGGCCGGCAGGCCGTGGCCGTCGAACAGACGGGCGCTGCCCGCGCCCGCCGGCCGCACGCCGGCCAGCAGTTCCAGCAATTCCGTACGCCCGGCCCCGACCAGCCCGAACACGCCGAGTATCTCCCCGGCGTGCAGCGTCGCATCGATCGGGCCGACCCGCCCGGCCCGGTCGCACAGGCCGGCGAGGGTCAGCACCTCCTCCTCCCGCCGCGCGGGCCGCTCGGCGGCGCGGAAGAAGCCGCTGCGGCCGGTCATGTCGGCGATCACCGCCTCCCGCGGAGAGGTCGCGGCCGGGCGGTCGCTGACCAGCCGGCCGTCACGCAGCACCACAATCCGGTCGGCCAGGGCGGCCACTTCCTCCAGCCGGTGGCTGATGAACACGATGGCGACCCCGCGGGCGGCGAGGCCGCGCAGCACGACGAACAGCGCCTCCGTCTCGAACGGGGTCAGGGAGGAGGTCGGCTCGTCCAGGATCAGCACGCGCAGATCGCGCGTCAGCGTCTTGGCGATCTCGACGAATTGCAGGTCGCCGGTGCCCAGGCGGCCGGCCGGCGCGTCGGCGCGGACATGGCGCGCCCCCACCTCGTCCAGCAGCGCGCGGGCATGGCGGCGCATCGCCGCGCGGTCGATGAAGCCGGCGCGGCCGGCGCAGTAATCGCCGAGCCGGATATTCTCGGCGACGGTCAGGCTGCGGATGATCGACAGTTCCTGATGCACGATCGCGATGCCGGCCAGCAAAGCGTCGCGCGGGCCTTTCCAGTGCCGCTCCTGCCCGTCCAGGCGGAGACTGCCGGCATCGGGCTGCAAGGCGCCGGAGATGATGTTCAGCAGCGTGCTCTTGCCCGCCCCGTTCTCCCCCACCAGCGCGAGGATCTGGCCGGCGGGCAGATCGAGGTCGATGCCGTGCAGCACCTGCGTCCCGCCGAACGCCTTGCGGATGCCGCGCACCGACAGCGCCGGCGCGCCCTGCGGCGCGCCGGCCGGCCCGCCGGTCACAGATGCGCCGTCGCCAGCTTGCCGTAATAGACCGGCGACGGGATCGGCACGTCGGACGGGTATTGCGCCTTGAAGCCGAGGATGTTGTGCAGCATGACCAGACTGTCGAAGGACTGGCGGGCCGGCGCCTGGTCGATCAGCGCCAGGATTTCGCCGCCGTCCTTGTATTGCTGCTTCTCCGGCAAATTGTCGTAGCCGACGACGCCGACGCGCCCGGTCGCCTTGGTGTCGCGCACCGCCTTCGCCGCCGCTTCCGACCCGCCGGCGGTGACGTAGATCAGCTTCAGGTCGGGATTGGCGGTCATCGCGTCGGTCGCCTGGCCGTAGGCGGTCGCGTCATCGTCCTTGCACTCATAGGGGCCGAGGATCGCGATCTTCGGATAATCCTTCTTCAGGTAGTCGAGCGCGCCCATCATGCGCTGGTTGTGCTGCGCGGCGCCGAGATAGCCGGTGATGACGGCAATCTTGCCGGCGCCGCCGAGCTGCTTGGCGATGAACTCGCCCGCTTCGTGGCCGGCGTCATACGCCTTGGTGCCCATGCCGACGGTGCGCTTGGACCGCTCGGCCGAATCGGCAATGAAGGCGATGAACGGCACGCCCGCGGCAACCGCCTCGTTCACCTTGGCGACGGTGCCGTCGAAAATCGGGATGGTGGCGATGCCGTCGTACTGCTTGGCGAGCGCGCCATCGATCCCGGCGACGACCGCCTCCGCGGTCAGCCCGGTGCCGAGCTGGATGTAGTCCACCGTCGTGTTCAGCGGCGCGAGATAGCTGGTGCCGGCGGCGATGCCCTTGTCCACCGCTTCCCAGAACGACGAGCCCTGGAAGCTCAGCATGGCGAGGCGCAGTTTCTTCGGCGCCTTGCCCATCGCCTGCACGGTGCCGCCGAATGCGGTGACATCGGCGGGCAGCGCCACGCCGTCCGCCCGTGCCGGATATGGCAGTGCGGGCAGCACGGCGGCGGCAGCGGCGGTGCCGAGCAGCGCGCGGCGGGTGATGATCGGATGCGGCATGGTTTCCTCCTTCAGTCGTCTTCGGTTTTCCGATTGAAGCTGTCGGCGCCGACCGCGACGATCACGACCAGGCCGATCGTGATGGTCTGCCAGTAGCCCGACACGTTGAGCAGCACGAAGGCATTGCGCAGCAGCCCGATCAGGGCGGCGCCAATGACCACGCCGCCGATCGACCCGCGCCCGCCGGTAAGCGCGACGCCGCCGAGAATAACCGCGGCGATCACGTCAAGCTCATAGCCCAGGCCGAGATTCGGGTTGGCGTTGGACAGCATTCCCGCCAACAGCAGCCCGCCGAGTCCGGCGAGCAGGCCGGAAATGGTGAACACCATGGTCCGCGTCAGCGGGACGTTCAGCCCGGCCAGCCGCGCCGCCCGCGCATTGTCGCCGACCGCGTACACGTCCCTCCCCCAGCGGGTGCGCACCGCGAAAACCCAGACGCAGGCAGCCAGCAGCACCAGCAGCAGGAACTGCACCGGCACGTTGAAGATGCGCCCGCCGCCGAGGAACGCAGCCCAGTTGTCGAAGCGCTGCGGGTTGCCGTGGGTGACCAGCAGCGCGAGGCCACGCGCGATCGACAGCGTGCCGAGCGTGGTGATGAACGGGTTGATGCGCGCGCGCGTCACCAGCGTGCCGTTGACGATGCCGGTGCCGCCGCCAGTGACGAGGGCGGCGAGGATGCCGAGCAGCGGCGAGCCGGTCGCGTCGGTCGCCATCGCCGCGAACACGGCGGCCAGCCCGATCACCGAGCCGACCGACAAATCGATGCCGCCGGCGATGATCACCAGCGCCTGGCCCAGCGCCACGATCGCCACCACCGAAAGCTGCCGCGCCACGTTGAACAGGTTGCGCTCGGTAAGGAAATACGGGCTGGCGAAGCTGAGCAGCACGAACACGATCACCAGCATCGCAGCGACGCTGGCTTCCCGGCGTTCTTGCAGGATGCTGCGCAGCGACCATGCGGCCGGAGAGGACGCAGGGCGGACGACTCCGCCGGCCTCGGTTTCGCCCATCGCGTTCCTCAGCGGTGCCGAAGCCGGGGCCGCCGGCCGGGGCCGGTGGGTCCAGATGCGTGGGTCACGCGGTTCCTCCCTGTTCCTGCGCCGGGGCGGCTGGTGATGCCGTCGGGCAGGCGGGTTGCATCATGTCACATCAGATTGACCGAGAAAAGCCCTCGTTTTGCCCGTGCGATCCGCTGAATTGATGATATTTGATGGAATCATGGCATCATCCCGCCACGCCGCCGGATCGCCCGGAAGCCCGGCCGCCACCGCCCGCCGGCCGCCCGCTTGATTTCGCGCAGCCGTGACAACACTCTTGGGCTGGGACGCTGTGCCGCTTGCGTTGCGGTGGCAACCTGCCGGCGCACGCCCTAGGCTGGGCAGGACGGGTCGGACAGGGACGGCGCAGGCGCGCACGATGAAGCGGCAAGCATGAAACATTGGCGGATCGAGGATATCGACTGGGGCCGCTTCGACGCCGCCCGCGTCGATCCCGACATCATTCCTCTGGTCAAGGCCGCGGCGATGGTGGAGCGCAACGGCACCGACTACGCCGCCTATCTCAACGGCGTGTTCCATGACGACCCGGATTTCCGCGCCGCCGCCGACTACTGGGCAGAGGAGGAGGTGCAGCACGGCGATGCGCTCGGGCGCTGGGCGATGCTGGCCGATCCCGCCTGGGATTACCCCGACGCCTTCGCCCGCTACCGCGCCGGCTACCATATCGACGTGACCGCCGATGCCTCCATCCGCGGTTCCCGCACCGGGGAGCTGATTGCGCGGTGCATGGTGGAAACCGGAACGTCCAGCTACTATTCCGCGCTCGGCGAAGCGACCGCGGAGCCGGTGCTCAAGCAGATCTGCAAGCACATCGCGGCCGACGAATTCCGCCATTTCAAGCTGTTCTACGATCACATGCGCCGCTATCTGGCGCGCGAGAACATCTCCTTCGCCCGCCGGCTGCGCATTGCCGCCGGCCGCATCTCGGAAAGCGAGGACGACGAGCTGGCCTTCGCCTTCCATTGCGGCAACGACGCGCCCGGCACGCCCTATGAGCATGCCCGCTGCCTCGCCGCCTACATGGCGCGGGCGATGGCGTTCTATCGGTTCCGCCATGTCGAGCGGGGCATGGGCATGATCTTCAAGGCGGTCGGCCTGCCGCCGCGCGGCCGCCTCTCCGACCTGACGGCGCGGCTGGCCTGGCAGTTTATCCAGCGCCGGCAACGCCGCTTCGCCGGCCGCAGCGGCACGGGCGGCGGCGCGCAGTTCGCCGAGGCCGCCTGAGCGTCGTGTCCGCCAAGGGCGCCGGCCGCATCGCCGGGCGCTACCTCGTCACCGGCGGGGCGGGCTTCGTGGGCAGCCACGTGGTCGCCGCCCTGCTCGATCGTGGCGACGAGGTGGTGGTGCTGGACAACCTGGCCACCGGCCACCGCAACGCCGTGCTGCCAGGGGCGCGGCTGGTGGTGGGCGACCTGGAGGATGCCGCGCTGGTGGACGAGCTGCTGGCCGAGCAGCCCTGGGACGCGGTGCTGCATTTCGCCGCGCTGTCCCTGGTCGGCGACAGCATGCGCGACCCGTTCCGCTATATCGGCGTCAATGTCGGCACCGGCGTCCGGCTGATCGGCGCCTGCGTGCGCCACGGCGTGCGGCGCTTCGTGCTGTCCTCCACCGCCGCGCTGTTCGGCGCCGGCAGCGACGCGCCGATCGCCGAGGATGCACCGGTCGATCCCGGCTCCCCCTACGGCGAGAGCAAGGCGATGCTGGAGCGCACGCTGCACTGGGCCGGCCGGGTACACGGCCTGCGCAGCGCCGCCCTGCGCTATTTCAACGCCGCCGGCGCCGACCCGCGCGGACGGCTGGGGGAGGATCATGCGCCCGAGACGCATCTGATCCCGCTGGTGATCGACGCCGCCCTCGGCCGCCGGCCGGAGCTGACGGTGTTCGGCGCCGATTATCCGACACCGGATGGCACCTGCATCCGCGACTACGTCCATGTGACCGATCTGGCCGACGCGCATCTGCGCGCGCTGCCGCTGCTCGATTCGGCCAGCGTCCGGTTCAACTTGGGCAGCGGCCAGGGCCATTCGGTGCGCGACGTGATCGCTTCGGTGGAGCGCGTCACCGGCCGCCGCGTCCCCCACCGCATCGCCGCCCGCCGGCCCGGCGACCCGCCGGTGCTGGTCGCCGCCTCCGGCCGGTTCGCGCAGGCCAGCGGCTGGCAGCCGCGCTTCGGCGAACTCGACGCGATCGTGCGCACGGCCCTGGCGTGGCGGGAGGCGCATCCGCAGGGCTACCGGGCCGGCCCATGACGGGGCCGAGTTGACAGTTTGTCACACGGTCAAGGCTTGAACGATGCGCCCGCAGCGCCTCTTTTTGCTGTAAGTCGGGTGCGCATCGCGCGCCCCAGCCGGAGGTGACGACGATGCTGAAGAGTGCCGCCCCGCTCGCGCTTGCCGGCGCGCTTGGGCTTTCGGCCTGCGCGGTGGCCCCGCCGACCGGGCCGAGCTTCGCGGCGATGCCGGGACCGGGCAAGAGCTTCGAGCAGTTCCAGGCGGATGACGGGCACTGCCGGCAGGCCGCGATGGCGGCGAACGGCAACATGACGCCGGGCCAGGCGGGCACGCAGAGCGCCGTCGGCAGTGCCGCGATCGGCACCGGCATCGGTGCCGCGGCCGGCGCGCTGCTGGGCGCCGCGGCCGGCAACCCGGCCGCCGGTGCGGCCATCGGCGCCGGCACCGGCCTGCTCGGCGGCGGCCTGGTGGGCGCCGACGCAGCGCAGGGCTCGGCCGCCGGCATGCAGCGCAACTACGACATCACCTATGCCCAGTGCATGGCCGCCGGCGGCGAAAGCGTCCCCGGCGCCGGCGGACCGCCGCCCGGCGCCGGCGGTGGCGCGCCCCCTCCCGGCTATGGCGGCGCCGCGCCCGGCTACGGCTATGCGGCGCCGCCGGTCGCCTATGCGCCACCCGTCGCGTATGGCGCCCCGGTCTATGTCGCCCCGCCGGTCATCGGCTTCGGCCTCGGCTGGGGCGGGGGATGGGGCGGCGGATGGGGTGGCGGCTGGGGCGGCGGCTGGCGCCGCTGGTAGGTCAGGCCGGGGTCGGCAGACGCCGCCGCTTCGCCGCCGGCGCCGGCGCACGCTTCACCCCGCCGGCCGCGATCGCGCCCAGCCGGTCCAGCATGCGCAGGCCGACCGCGCGGTTGCCGTGGCTTCGCAGCACGTCGAGGTGGCCCTGCGCCGCCCGCGCCCGGCCGCGCGACGGGTCGTCCAGCACCGCTTGCAGCAGCGCCAGCGCGTGGTCCAGGTCCGGCTCCGCCCACACCTGCCCGCGCCAGTGCGGATAGGCGTCCGGCGGCACCGGCACCAGCGCGTGGCGCACCGGCAGCGCGTTGCGCTCGGACATGAAATCGACATTGCCGGACCAGGCGGTGCCCAGCGCCAGCCGGCCGAGCGCCATCGCCTCCCCCAGGCCGCGGCCGAACCCCTCCGCCCGGTGCAGCGACACGAAGCAGTCCGCAGCGGCGATCAGGCTGCGCGTGGCGCGCGTGTCGAGCGGCGTGTGGATCACCCGCACCTGCGGGTCGGCGGCCAGATCGCGCGCCCAGTCCGCGGCGCCCGCCTCGCCGTTCTTCACCTTCAGCACGAGCTGGGTGTCGAGGAACGGCGCGCTGCGGCGCAACCGCGCGAACAGGTCCAGCACGCCCTGCGGGTTCTTGCGCACCGCGTATGACGTGAGGTCGAAGAAGTGCAGCAGCACGAAGGCGGATTCGCGGATGCCGAAGAACCGCCGCGGCAGCAGCACACCCGGCTCCTGCTCCACCGACTGGCCGATCACGTGGCTGGCGATGCCGGCTTCCGCCAGGCTGTCGCGCACGAAGGCCGACAGCGCCCACACCTCGTCGAACCGGCCGAGCCGGTCCGCCCAGGGCTGCGGGTAGCGCGGCAGTTCCCAGGCCGGGACGATGATGTTGTAGCCGGCGGAGAAATCGCCGCCGCGCGCGGCGAACGCCTCCAGCACGCGGTCCACCTCGTCGCCGTTGACGTGGAAGATGCGGATGCCGCGCGGCAGTTCGCGCAGCTCGCGCTCCGCCATCAGCGCGAAATGCGCCGGATCGTTGCGCTGCGCATAGCGGAAGATGTCGAATACGCCGCAATCGATGCACACCTGCGCGGCGGCGGCCACCTGGCTGCGCAACTGTTCGCCCATGCCGATCGGCGCGAACGGATGGCCGATGAACGTGACCGGCGTGCTGTCCAGCGACGCCATCACTGCCACCGCTTCGCGTCGATGGCGTTGCGCAGCGCTTCCAGCCAGCGATGGCCGAAGCCGGTATCGGGTTCCAGATGCGCGCCCTCGGCCCATTCGTTCCAGGCGTTGATGAACAGCAGCCGCGAATCGCCGACCAGGAACTGCCGGATTTCCTCGATCTTCTCCTCGACGAACACGCGGAACGCCTCCGGCGTCGCGCCGTCGAAGCTGGTGCCCATCAGCGGCTGGCGCGGCGTGTTGTCCCAGCTCGGAAACACCGCCGGATAGCGCACATAGGGCACCGAATCGCGGCGGCAGAATGCGCGCACCGTCTGCGGATAGTCGTAGCGGTAGCCGCCCCACTCCGGTTTCAGGATCTGCGCCTCGGTCTCCGCCGGTACGGCGCGGCCGTGCGGCGGGAACTCGACGCAGGCGTCGAATCCCAGGTCGGACGGCCGCAGCCCGCGATCCACCGCCTCCATGCTCTCGACATAGACCAGATGCACACCGGGAAAGCCGGCGCGGCTGAACCCTTCGCGGCAGGCGGCGGCGAAGCGCGGCGCATCGGGCAGAAGCAGCGGCCGGTAGACCAGAAACACCGGCTTGCCGCCGACGCGGATGTAGCGCGGGTCGCCGGCGTCGGCGATCGCATCGGCGATGATGGCATCGAGGGTCGCGTCGTCGTAGCTCTGTTCGAGCAGCACTTCCTGCGCGCCGCCGTCCCAGTTGCGCGTCCAGTTCTCGTTGGCCCAGCACAGGCACCAGTGGAACGGGATCTGCGGATTGGCGCGCACCGTGTCCAGCGTCGCGCCCAGCACCCGCCGGCTGCCGAAATTGTAGTAATAGACGGCAAATCCCTCGATGCCGTAGCGCCGCGCCAGCGTCGCCTGGCGCACCAGCGCGTCCGCCGTGCGCAGGTCGTAGAAGCCCAGATCGGCCGGCAGATGCGGCTGATAGTGCCCGACATAGCTCGGCCGCGCCTTGACCACGTTGGTCCATTCGGTGAAGCCGCTGCCCCACCAGAGATCGTTCTCCGGCGTCGGATGGAACTGCGGCAGGTAGAAGGCGATCGGCCGCACCGCATCCAGCCGCCCCAGCAGCTCGCCCCACCGCTCCGCCAGCTTGTGCTGGTTGCGCGCGACCACCCGCAGCTTGCGCGTCTGCGACTGGCGGTTGGTGGAGACGCTCAGATGATGCACCACCTCCGCGGCATGCACGTAGCGCACCCGCTTCCCGGCGGCGATCAGGCGCAGGCAGAGATCGGCGTCCTCGCAATAGGCGGGCGCGAAGGTCTCGTCGAACAGCGTGGCGCCGACCGCCTCGCGCCGCACCAGCAGCGCGGCCCCCGAGCAGTAGGTGACGTCGCGGTCGCGGCAGAATCCCGGCTCCTGCGGGTCGGCGAACAGCCCGACCATCACGCTCTCGCCGCTCGGGCTGATGAAGCAGCCGGCTTCCTGCAGGCGCCCGTTCGGATACAGCAGCTTCGGCCCGACGGCGGCGATCTCATCATCCGCATCCAGCGCCGCCACCAGCCGGTCGATCGCGCCGGGCAGCACCAGCGCGTCGTTGTTCAGCAGCAGCACATACTTGCCGCGGCACTGGGCATAGGCGGCATTGCAGGTGCGCAGGAAGCCGATGTTCTGCGGCTGGCGCAGATGGCGCAGATTCGCCACTTCGGCGAAACGCGCCATGTTCGGATCGGTGGAGGCGTCGTCCGCCAGCACCACCTCGAACGGCAGTTCCGGCGCGGCCTCGGCGATCGCCAGCAGGCAACCGACGGTGTGCGCGAATTCGTTGTACGCGGGCACCAGGATCGACAGCAGCGGGGCATCGCAGCGCGACAGGCGGATGCGTGCCAGCGCCGCCAGCGGGTCGGCCGGCAGCGACACCGCCGGCGCACGCGGCTTGACCAGATCCTTGCGCGCCTGCTGCGCGTCATTCAGGATGCGCGACATCGCCGCATAGCTGTCGGCCATCGCGTCCGCCGCCACCGGCATCGCCTCGGCCAGCGCCACCGCCTGTGCCGGGCGCGCGGGTTC
>JAKAZX010000113.1 GCA_021826485.1 Pseudomonadota bacterium
GCCGTCTCGGTGCTGTCCGGCAACCGCAATTTCGAGGGGCGGGTGCATCCGAACGTGCGCGCCAACTACCTCGCCTCCCCGCCGCTGGTGGTCGCCTATGCGCTGCTCGGCACGATGAACGAGGATATCGCGACCGCGCCGCTGGGCACCGGCAAGGACGGCAAGCCGGTCTATCTGCGCGATGTCTGGCCGAGCAACAAGGAGATCGCCGAGGTGGTGGGCGCCAGCCTGTCGCGCGCGCAGTTCCTTGCGCGCTACGGCGAGGTGTTCAAGGGGCCGGAGCAGTGGCAGCGCATCCAGGTCGCCGGCGACAGCAAGACCTATGCGTGGTCCGACAGCTCGACCTACGTGCGCAACCCGCCGTATTTCGAGGGGATCACGATGGAGCCGGCGCCGCGCGGCGACATCACCGGGGCGCGCATCCTCGCCCTGCTCGGCGATTCGATCACCACCGACCACATCTCCCCCGCCGGCAACATCCGCAAGACCTCGCCCGCCGGCGACTATCTGTTGCAGCACCAGATCCGGCCCGCCGACTTCAACAGCTACGGCGCCCGGCGCGGCAACCATGAAGTGATGATGCGCGGCACCTTCGCCAACATCCGCATCAGGAACGAGATGGTGGCCGGCGTCGAAGGCGGCATCACCAGGCATCTGCCGAGCGGCGAGCAGATGCCGATCTACGACGCGGCGATGCGCTACCAGGCGGAAGGCGTGCCGCTGATCGTGATCGGCGGCAAGGAATACGGCACCGGCTCGTCGCGCGACTGGGCGGCGAAGGGCACGCTGCTGCTCGGCGTCGCCGCGGTGATCGCGGAAAGCTTCGAGCGCATCCACCGCTCCAACCTGGTCGGCATGGGCGTGCTGCCGCTGACCTTCAAGGACGGGATGGACCGCAAGACGCTCGGCCTGACCGGCGCCGAGGTGCTGGACATTCGCGGGCTGGAAAACCTCAGCCCGCGCATGGACCTGTCGCTGGTGATCCATCGCCCGGACGGCCGGACGGAGACGGTGCCGCTGCTGTGCCGCGTCGATACCGTCGATGAGGTGGCGTACTACCGCCACGGCGGCATCCTGCACTACGTGCTGCGCGGGATGGCGAAGGCGGCCTAGCCCCGGGTGCGGCCGGCGGCGAAGGACGCGAGCGCGGCCGGCCTGCCGCGCGGCATCCTGCCGCTGGTCGCGGTCGATCTGACGCGCGTCAGCATCGCCGAGGGGGTGCGCGCGGCGCTGTCCACCGCCGCCATCGTCGCGCTGAACGAATGGCTGGTCTGGCCGCCGCTGATGCAGGCGGCGCTGGCCGCGCTGTTCACCTGCCTGTGCGATCCCGGCGGGCCGTTCCGCCGCCGGCTGCCGGCCATCCTGTGCTTCGGCGTGCTCGGCGCGCTGACCACGATGGGCTTCGGGATGCTGCGCGCGGCACCGCTGCCGGTGGTCGTGCCGGTCGTCTGCCTCGGCATTTTCTGCGCGCAGTTCGCCCGCGTGTTCGGCCAGGCGGCGCAGCAGGTGGGCAATCTGCTGACGGTCGTTCAGGTGCTGGCGCTGATGCGCAGCTTTCCGGACCTGCCGACCATGCTGGCCTATGGCGGGGCATTCTGGGCCGGCAGCCTGTGGGCGGCGCTGCTGACGCTGGTGATCTGGCGCGTCCACCCGTTCCTGCCCGCCCGCCGCGCCGTCGCCGCCGCGTTCCGCGCGATGGCGGCGCTGACCGGCGATCTGCACGACCTGCTGCAACAGGACGCGCGCGACGAGGCGATGTGGGATGCCCATGCGCGGACGCAGCGCCGCGCCGTGCGCGAGGCGATCGAGCGGGCGCGCGACGCGGTGCTGGCGACCGTGCGCGCCCGCGGCCCGGTGAGCGCCCGGGCGGCGCAGACGGCGATCCGGCTGGAGGCGGCAGACCAGATGTTCGGCGCGCTGGTCGCGCTGTCCGAACTGCTTGCCGCCCGGCGCGATCAGGCGATGGATGCGGCGGCGGCACGGCTGCTGCGCCTGCTGCGCCCGCTGCTCGGGCTGATCGCGCATGGCATCGAAACCGACGCCGTCGCCCGCCTGCCGCGGCTGGAACGCGCCGCCGCGGGCATCGCCGCGATCGCCGACGCGGCGCCGCCGCTGCGCGGCGTGGCTGAGGCGATCGCCGAGCGGCTGCGCGTGGTCGCGAACCTCGCCGCCCCCGAGGGCTGGACCTTCGGCGCGCCGGAAAGCGAAACGCTGCGCCAGGCGCTGCGCCGCACCGTGACGCGCGCGCGCGCCAATTTCGACTGGCAGTCGGAAGTGCTGCGCCACGCCCTGCGCGCCGCCGTTGCCGCCGCCCCGGCGCTGGCGGTGACGCTGCGCTGGCCGACCTCCTACGGGCACTGGCTGACCATCATGCTGGTGATGACGATGCAGCCCTATGTCGCCATCACCTTCGTCCGCGCCCTGGAACGGGTGGCCGGCACGCTGGCGGGCGGGCTGGTGGCGGCGGGGCTGGCGGCGCTGTGCACCACGCCGCTCAGCATCGCGGTCGCGCTGTTTCCGCTGGCGGTGCTGGCCTTCGCGCTGCGCCCGACCAGCTTCGCGCTGTTCATGGCCTGCCTGACGCCACTGGTGGTGCTGCTGTCGGAACTCGGCCGGCCCGGCGAGAGCGAGCTGGTGATCGCGGCGATGCGCGGCCTCTATGTCGCGATCGGCTCCGGGTTGGCCGTGCTGGCGGTGCTGCTGCTGTGGCCAAGCTGGGAACCCGGCCGGCTGGGCGGGGAGCTGCGCGCCGCGATCCTGGCCCATGCCGCCTATGCGCAGGCGGAGATCGGCGCGCTGCTGGGCGAAGTTGCCGATGCCGAGGTGCAGCGCGCCCGCCGCGGCGCCGGCATCGCCAGCAACAACCTGGAATCCTGCCTGCACCGCTCGCTGCTGGAACCGCGCAGCGCCGGCGCGGCGCTGAGTGCCGCGCTGACCGTGGATGCGGCGCTGCGCCGCATGGCCGGCCGCATCACCGCCCTGCAACTGGAACCGGCGCCCGCGCGCGATCCCGAGGCGTGGCGCGGCTGGCGCACCTGGATCGCCGCCGCCGCGGCCCGGCTGGCGGAGGGCGCCGCCGACCTGCCGCCCCGCCCCCGGCTGCCCGAGCAGGATCCGCTGGCCGATGCGCTCACGCGCATCGCGCGGCAGATGGAGGTTTCGGCCGTGGCGCTGGCGCGCGCCGCGTAGCGCCTTCTGCGGTTGCTCGGGGCAGCGGGGCGCCCTATTCCCCGCGCGATGGATACGATCCGGGTCAGCGCGCTCAGCAAGCGGTACGGGGAGACGCTGGCGGTCGATGGCATCGACTTCGCGGTGCCGCGCGGTGCCACCGTCGGGCTACTCGGCGGCAACGGCGCCGGCAAGACCACCACCATCGCCATGCTGCTCGGCCTGCTGGTGCCGAGCGCGGGCAGCATCCGCGTGCTGGGCCACGACATGGCGCGCGACCGGTTCGCCGCCCTCGCGCGGATGAACTTCTCCTCCCCCTATGTCGCGCTGCCGCAGCGGCTGACGGTGCTGGAGAACCTGCGCGTCTATGGCCATCTATACGACGTGCGCGACGCCGCGCGGCGGATCGCGGAGTTGGCGGAGGAGCTGGAATTCGGCGGGCTGCTGCACCGCAAGGCAGGCCAGCTTTCCGCCGGGCAGCGGACCCGCGTGGCGCTGGCCAAGGCGCTGATCAACCGCCCCGAACTGCTGCTGCTGGACGAGCCGACCGCGAGCCTCGATCCCGACACCGGGGACCTGCTGCGCGGCGTGCTGGAACGCTTCCGCGCCGCCAGTGGTGCCACCATCCTGCTCGCCAGCCACAACATGGCGGAGGTCGAGCGGCTGTGCTCGTTCGTGCTGATGATGAAGCGCGGCCGCATCGTCGATCGCGGCACGCCGGACGAATTGCTCCACCGCTACGGCCGCGACGATCTGGAGGACGTGTTCCTCGACATCGCGCGCAGCCGCGGTGCGGCGGAGGCGGTGCGATGATCCGCGCGTCGCTGCGCCGCATCTGGGGGCTGATCTACCGCCACGTCGCGCTCTATCGCACGTCCTGGCCGCGGGTGCTGGAGCTTGCCTACTGGCCGACGCTGCAACTGTGCATCTGGGGGTTCACCGCCAGCTTCTTCGGCGCCCGCATCGCCAGCACCGGCGCGGTCGCGTTCGGCCTGCTGGTCGGCGGCGTGCTGCTGTGGGAAGTGGCGCTGCGCAGCCAGATGGGCATGACGCTCGGGTTTCTCGAAGAAATCTGGTCGCGCAACCTCGGCCACGTGTTCGTCAGCCCGCTCCGGCCGTGGGAGCTGGTGGCGGCGCTGGTCGCCTCCTCCATCGTCAAGCTGCTGATCGGCTTCGTCCCGGCGGTGCTGCTGGCGTGGTTGCTGTACGCCTTCAACATCTTCTCGCTCGGCTGGCCGCTGGCGCTGTTCGGCGCCAATCTGCTGGTGATGGGCTGGTGGGTCTCGCTCGGCATCATCGCGCTGATCCTGCGGCATGGTTCGGGCGCGGAATCGCTCGCCTGGTCGCTGCTGTTCGGGCTGACGCCGTTTTCCGCCGTGTTCTATCCGGTCTCCGTGCTGCCGGCGGCGGTGCGGCCGATCGCGCTGGCGCTGCCGTCGTCGCATGTGTTCGAGGGGATGCGGCAGGTACTGCTGCACGGCACCGTCGCCTGGGGCCACATGGCCTGGGCGGCCGGGCTGAACGCGGCGTGGCTGCTGGCGGGCATTCTGCTGTTCACCTGGCAGTTCCACCGGGCCCGGGTGCGCGGCGCGCTCATTGCAATCGGCGAATAGGCAGGTGCGAACAGGACAATGACGGAAACCCGATTCTGGCTGATCCGCCACGCCATCGTCGCGGAGAACGAACGCGGCAAGATCTACGGCACCATGGACGTGGAGCTGTGCCCGCACAGCCTGGCCGCGCAGCGGCCGATGTATGCCGCCCTCGCCCGCCGCCTGCCGCGCCCGGCAACCTGGCTCGCCAGCCCGCTCAGCCGCACCCAGCGCACCGCCGCCGCGATCTTCCGCGCCGGCTACCCGGAACAGCCGCTGACCATCGAGCCCGGGCTGATCGAGCTCGATTTCGGCGAATGGCAGGGCCTGGCGCATGAGGCGGTACCGGACCGGCTGACCCTGCCGGCGCACGCCTTCTGGCTGATCGGCGGGGAGGAACGGCCGCCGGGCGGGGAAAGCATGGCCGACGGCATTCGCCGGCTGGGTGCGACGATGGAGCGGCTGGCCGCCGCCCACCCGGGGGAGGACGTGGTGGCAGTGTCGCATGGCGGGGCGATCCGGGCGGCGGTCGCCCACGCGCTCGGCATCCGGGCGGACAACGCCCTGCACCTGTCGATCGAGAACATCTCCCTCACTCGCCTCGATCACACCCCGCGCGGCTGGCGGGTGGCCTGCGTCAACGAGCTGCCGGGGGTGTAGGCGCCGTGGCCACGCGCGGCCGGTCGCCCGATGCCGCCGCGTCGCCCAGCCAGCGGGCCACCAGCCCGCCCAGGATCGCGCCGGCGATCGGCGCCAGCCAGAACAGCCAGAGCTGGCCGACATAGGCGCCGCCCGCGAACAGCGCCGGCCCGGTGCTGCGCGCCGGGTTGACCGAAGTGTTGGTCACCGGGATCGACACCAGATGGATCAGCGTCAGCGCCAGCCCGATCGCCAGCGGCGCGAAGCCGCCCGGCGCGCCCGGCGCGGTCGAGCCCATGATCACCAGCAGGAAGAAGAACGTCGCCACCACTTCCATCACCAGGCAGGAAACCAGGCCGAATTTGCCAGGGCTGAGGTCGCCGTAGCCGTTGGCGGCGAACCCGCCGACCGCGAAGCCCGGCTTGCCGGAGGCGATCAGATACAGCACCGCGGCGGCCAGGATCGCGCCGGCGACCTGGGCGACGATGTACGGCACCACGCTGCCGCCGGAGACGCGCCCGCCGGCCCACAGCCCGATCGTCACCGCCGGGTTGAAATGCGCGCCGGAGATCGGGCCGACCGCATAGGCCATCGTCAGCACGGTCAGGCCGAACGCCAGGGCGACGCCGGCGAACCCGATGCCGAGCGACGGAAAGGCGGCGGCCAGCACGGCGCTGCCGCAACCGCCGAAGGTCAGCCAGAACGTGCCCAGCAATTCGGCCGCCAGCCGGTGCCTCATGTCCACGACGATTCTCTCCCTCCGGGTCCGATTGTCACGACTGCGCGTACGCAGCAGATTCGCGGCGGGGTGGGAACTAAACTCCGGTTTACGGGCGCGCGCGGCGCGGGCGTTTTCGTCGGCGTAGCGATGGCAACGGGTTCTCGGCTATAGTTCGCAGCGGGCGCGAACCCGCTGCGAATCGGAGACCGAGCACGATGGCCGCTGCTGCCGAGGCCCGCCGCCTCGCCTCGCCTGCGCTGCACACGATGGCGCGCCGCCGCGTCGCCGAGTTCGGCGCCATCGCGCTGGCGCTGGCGGCGCTGGCGCTGCTGGTGGCCCTGCTGTCCTACCATTCCGCCGACCCGTCGCTGGATACCGCGAACAGTCTGCCGCCGGCCAATCTGGCGGGGCGGCCGGGGGCGGTCGCCGCCGACCTGCTGCTACAGGGCTTCGGCGTCGCCGGCGTGCTGCCGTCCCTGGCGCTGCTGGCCTGGGCGTGGCGGATCGGCTCGCATCGCGGGCTGAACAGCCTGCCGCTGCGGCTGGTCGCGCTGCTCGCCGCCCTGCCGGCGACCGGCGCGGTGCTGGCGGCGGTGCCGGACTGGCATGGCCGCCCGCTGCTCTGGCCTGCCGGGGCGGGGCTGGGCGGCGCCGCCGGGCGGCTGGTCGGCGCCACCGCCCTCGAAGCCGGGCGCGACCTGCTCGGCCCGCTCGGCGCGACGCTGGTCGCCGTGCTCGGGGCGGCCTTTGCCGCCTCCCTGGTCGTGCTGGCGCTGGGGCTGAGCCGCAGCGAATGGCGCGCGGCGGGGTTCGCGGCACGGCAGTCGGTGCAGCACGGGCGCAGCGCCGCCGGCCTGTTCGCCCGCCTGTCGGCGCGCGCCGGCCGGCTCGGGGTCGCGCTGCTCGACCGGCTGAACGGCACCCGGCCGGACGGGCCGCCGCCGCGGGTTCTGCCCGCCGATCCGCCGGCCGAGGCGACGGCGCCGCGCGATGCCGCGCCGCCAGCCCCGGCGGCGCCACGCGCGCCGCGCATTTCCGCCGCCGCGCCGAAGAAGACGGCCCCGGCGCGGCAGGAGAGCCTGCCGCTGGAGGGCGGGCCGTGGCGCCTGCCGCCGCTGTCGCTGCTCGCCACGGCGCCCGCGCGCAGCGCCGGCGGGCCGAGTGCCGAATCGCTGCAGGCCAATGCGCGGCTGCTCGAATCGGTGCTGGCCGATTACGGCGTGCAGGGCCGCATCGTGGAAATCCGCCCCGGCCCGGTGGTGACGCTGTACGAGCTGGAACCCGCCCCCGGCATCCGCAGCGCCCGCGTGATCGGGCTGGCCGACGACGTGGCGCGCAGCCTCTCAGTGACCGCGGTGCGCATCGCCACCGTCCCCGGCCGCAACGTGATCGGCATCGAGGTGCCGAACGCGCGGCGCGACACCGTCTATCTGTCCGAACTGCTCGGCAGCGACGAATGGAACCGCCAGCAGGCGCGGCTGGCGATTGCGATCGGTAAGGATATCGGCGGCACGCCGATCCACGCCGACCTTGCGCGGATGCCGCATCTGCTGGTCGCCGGCACGACCGGCTCGGGCAAGTCGGTCGGCATCAACGCGATGATCCTGTCGCTGCTCTACAAGCTCTCCCCCGAGCAGTGCCGGCTGATCCTGATCGACCCGAAGATGCTGGAACTGTCGGTCTATGAGGGCATCCCGCATCTGATGGCGCCGGTGGTGACGGAACCGGCGAAGGCGGTGACCGCGCTGAAATGGACGGTGCGGGAGATGGAGCGCCGCTATCGCGCGATGAGCCAGCTCGGCGTGCGCAATGTCGGCGGCTACAACGAACGGGTGGCCGAGGCGCGGGCGAAGGGCGAGATGGTGACGCGCCGCGTGCAGACCGGCTTCGACTCGGAAACCAACAAGCCGGTGTTCGAGGAGCAGCCGCTGGCGCTGGAGGCGCTGCCGTTCATCGTCGTGGTGATCGACGAGATGGCGGACCTGATGATGGTCGCCGGCAAGGAGATCGAGGCGGCGGTGCAGCGCCTCGCGCAGATGGCGCGCGCCGCCGGCATCCATGTGGTGATGGCGACGCAGCGCCCGTCCGTCGATGTCATCACCGGCACCATCAAGGCGAACTTCCCGACGCGGATGAGCTTCCAGGTGATCAGCAAGTTCGACAGCCGCACCATCCTGGGCGAACAGGGCGCGGAGCAACTGCTGGGCCAGGGCGATATGCTCTACATGGCCGGCGGCGGACGCATCACCCGCGTCCACGGCCCGTTCGTCGCCGACCAGGAAGTGGAGGAGATCGTCGCTTTCCTGCGCGCCCAGGGCGAGCCCGCCTATGTCGAGGAAGTCACCGAGCCGACCGAGGAGAATACCGAAGGCGGCCTCATGCTGTCCGGCATCGCCGGGGCGAGCGAGGGCGAAAAGGGGCTGTTCGACCAGGCGGTCGATCTGGTCAGCCGCGAGGGCAAGGCCAGCACCAGCTTCATCCAGCGCCACCTGCAGATCGGCTACAACCGCGCCGCCCGGCTGATCGAACAGATGGAGAAGGAAGGCATCGTCGGCCCCGCCAACCATGTCGGCAAGCGCGAGGTGCTGGCGCGGCGGACGATGGAGGAATAGCGCGGCGCAATCCGGCAGCTCGGGCGCAAAAGACGCGGCGCACGACTGCGTCGTTGCGAGGCGCGCAGCCCGCGTAGGGTGGGCTTCAGCCCACCGACAGCGCCGGCCCGTGGTGGGCTGAAGCCCACCCTACCCGTTCGCAATGACGGCGCGACAGGGCGCGCGATTGCAAATCATCCGGCGCGCGGTGCGTCTTGGCTCAACTGCTGCCGATCAAAATCCCCGTCGCGAACACCAGCGCCCCGCCGAAGCCGACCTGCAATGCGGCGGAGATCGGCGGGGTGTCCATGTAACGCCAGCGAATCCAACTGATGATGCCGAGTTCCACGATCACCACGGCGATCGCCACCATCATCGCGGTCCAGAAATTCTGGAGCAGGAACGGCAGCGTGTGGCCGATGCCGCCGAGCGTGGTCATCGCGCCGCAGATCAGGCCGCGCAGCCACGGCGCGCCGCGCCCGGTCAGGCTGCCGTTGTCCGACAGCGCCTCCGCGAAGCCCATCGAGATGCCGGCGCCGACCGAGGCCGCAAGGCCGACCAGGAAGGCATCCCAGCTCCGCCCGGTCGCGAACGCCGCGGCAAACACCGGCGCCAGGGTGGAAACCGACCCGTCCATCAGCCCGGCCAGGCCCGGCTGGATCACCCGCAGCACGAACATGCGCCGCTGCGCCTCGGCCTCCTCGTGGCGGACGTTCTCCGGCACGTTCTGCGCCACCAGCCGATCGGCGGTATGCTCGTGCTGCGCCTCGATCTCCGCCAGGTCACCGAGCAGCTTGCGGATCGAGGCGTCGGTGCTGCGCGCGGCGGCGCGGTGGTAGAAGCGCTGCGCCTCCGCCTCCATCACCTGCGCCTGTTGGCGCACCGTGTCGATGCCGAGGGTGCGGGACTGCCAGACCGGCGGGTGCTGGATGAAGCCGCGCACGTCCTGGCGGCGGACCAGCGGGATATGCTCGCCGAACTTCTCCCGGTACAGGTCGAGCAGGCGGCGCCGGTGGTCCCCCTCCTCGGCCGCCATCTCGCTGAACACCTTGGCGGTGGCGGGATAGTCGGTGCGCAGCCCCTCGGCGAAGTCGGCATAGATGCGGCCGTCCTCCTCCTCGTTGCCGATGGCGAGCGCCAGCACCTCCTTCTCGCTCAGCTCGTCGAAATTGCGCATGCCACCCCCTCGCGCCGCCCCAAGCGCTGCGGCGCAGTATGGAGGCGCGGGAGGGTCGGCTCAACCGGCCGGCTGTGGCACTGCGATGACGCGGCGGTACAGATGCCAGGTGGCGTGGCCCAGCACCGGCAGGACGATCACGAGGCCGAGGAAGAACGGCACCGAGCCGGCGATCAGGCAGGCGGCGACGATCACGCCCCAGGCCGCCATCGGCAGCGGGTTGGCCAGC
>JAKAZX010000114.1 GCA_021826485.1 Pseudomonadota bacterium
CCGCAGGCGTCAGCCCGGCCAGCGGCTCATCGAGCAGCAGCAGCGCCGGCGCGCCAGCGATGGCACGCGCAACCTCCAGCAGGCGAAGCTGCGACGGCACCAGCGCACCGGCGCGCTCCTCCGCCAGCGCGCCCAGCCCGACGGCGTCCAGCGCGTTGCGCGCCGCCGCCATGCGCAGAGCGGTCCCGCCGCGGTCGCTGCCGACGCCGAGCAGGGCGTTTTCCAGCACCGTCATGCTGCGGAACGGCCGCGCGGTCTGGAACGTGCGGCGAAGCCCGGCGCGCGCCAGCGCGTGGGCCGGCCTGCCGGACATGTCGATGCCGCACACCAGGATCTGCCCCGCAGTCGGGCGCTGGTAGCCGGTGATCAGGTCGAACAGCGTGCTCTTGCCCGCGCCGTTCGGCCCGACCAGACCGACGAACTCGCCGGCGCGGATCGCCAGATCGACGCCCGCGACCGCGATCACGCCGCCGTAATGGCGGCGCAGCCCGCGCACCTCCAGCACCGGCGCGTGCGCGTTGCCGAATGGCTGGCGCGGCGGCAGAGGTGTTGCGATGGCGACGGGCATCGGCGTCGTGACGGCGGGCGCACGACGGCGGCGGGGAAACCGACGCTCCGCCTGATCGAGCAGCCCGCGCGGCATCACCGTCACCACCAGAATCAGCGCCAGTCCGTAGGCCAGTTGCGGCCCACCGGACGTGCCGCCGAGCGACGATTCGAGCAGATTGGCAACCGGGATCAGGATTGCCGCGCCGATCAGCGGGCCGCCGCGCCGGGCGATGCCGCCGACCAGTGCGATCAGGATAGCCTGGATCGACATGTCGAAGGACAGCACGTCGCCCGGCGTCACCACGAACACGAGCTGGATGTATATGCCGCCGGCAAGCGCGCCGAGGCCGGCGCTGGCGACGAAGCAGGCCAGCTTGACCCGCGGCGCATCGATGCCGGTGGACACGGCGGTCGCTTCATCGAGCCGGATGGCCGCCAGGATCAGCCGCAGCCGCGACCGCTCCAGCAGCGTCAGCGCGATCCACGCGAGCAGGATCAGTAACCCGAACGCGACCGCATAGGCCCTGGCATCGACCCAGGACATGAACAGCAGCGGCGCATCCGGATGCGTCGATACCAGCACCTCCTGAAGCCCGAGCCAGGTGACGATCAGCCCGAGAATGAGGGGATAGACCAGTGTCGCGAGCGCGAAATACACATCCCGCAGGCGCAGCGTAGGCGCGCCGATCAGCAGCGCCGCGAGACAGGCGAGGCCGACGCCGCAGGGCAGCCCTAGCCACGGCGGCACGTCCCGCTCCAACAGCAGCGCCGTGGTGTAGGCGCCGATACCGACGAAGGCGGAATGTCCGAACGACGGCTGCCCCGCATAGCCGCCGATGATGTTCCAGGACATGCCGACCAGCGCCCAGAAGCCGACCAACGCCACCAGCCGCGCCCAGGACGGATCGTCAAGCCCGCCCAGCAGCAGCAGGAACGCCGCGAACGCCGCAACAGGCGGCCCGGCGATGCGCACGGCCTGGCGGGCGAGGCCCGCCATGCGCGGCCGCCCATCATGCGCGACCGGCGGCGGCGCCAGGACGCTCATACGCGCGCACCCACTCCGAACAGTCCTTGCGGCCGCAGCATCAAAGCGAGGACGAACAGCGCGAACACCGGCACGTCCTGCAATTGCAGCGGCAATGCGATGGCGGCGATCTGCTCGATCAGGCCGACCAGGAAGGCGCCGAGGACAGCCCCTTCGATCGACCCGATGCCGCCCAGTACGACAGCGATGAACATCACCAGGATGTACGGCTGGCCGACGCCGGGCGACAGCGGCGTGAACGTCGCCAGCAGCGCGCCGGCAAGTGCAGCGAGGCCGACGCCGATGCCGAAGGCCATGCCGTGCAGCCGCCGCACATGCATGCCGGACAGCGCCGCGGCCCGCGGGTCATCCGCCGTCGCACGCAGCGCCCGGCCGGTCCAGGTGGCGTGCAGCAGCCCGTACAGCCCCGCCATGACGATCAGCGAGGCGGCACATGCGAACACCTCGGCCTGCCGCAGATACAGGGGGCCGAGATGCCAGAGCGCGAAGGTGTACGGCAGCACGATGGTCTGCGGCGTCACCCCGAAGCGGTTCACAGCGAGGTTGATGACGACATAGGACAGGCCGATCGTGAGCAGCATCTGCGCGTCCTGGTCGCCCATCGGCACACGCTCGATCACCAGCCGCTCGACCGCGTAGCCGACGACGAGAAACAGCACGCCCACCGGCAGGGCGAGCAGATAAGGGTCGAGTGCGAGCGCGCGGTGGGCGAAGAACGTCGCATACATGCCCAGCATCACGAAGCTGCCCTGGGCGAAATTCGCCATGCGCATGACGCCGAAGATCAGCGCCAGTCCGGCGGCCAGAAGGGCGTACACGCCGCCCAGCAGCAACCCGTCGATCGCATGCTGCAGCAGGGCGGTCACGCGCGCACCGCAGCAGCCGGGCCGGTCACTGGAGCGGGATCAACCGGCCGGTCGCGGCATTCTCCGGCGCCACGGTGACGATCCGGCCGCCCTGCCATTGCTGGATGGCGACGCTGGCCTTCACGTTCTGGCCGGTGCTGTCGAACTGCACTTCGCCGCCCGGCAGGAAGGTGGCGGGTCCCTGCGTCAGGTGCAACCCGGCCAGCGCGTCGCGCAGCTTCTGCGGATCGGCCGAGCGCGCGGCCTCCAGGGCCTCCTTGATGATCCAGGTTTCGGCATAGGCCTCCGCCGAATCCTCGATCATCGGGTGGCCGTACTGCTTCTCGTACCCGGCGCTGAGCTGCTCCATGCCTTTCAGCACGCCGTCGCCGACGATGGTGGCAAGGCCGGTGAGCTTGTCTCCGCCGCCGACCGCCTTGACGAATTCGGGGGTGAGGAACTGCGAGCCGGCACCCAGCACCGCGGTTTTCACCTCATGCGCGCGCATCGCCTGGATCAGCCCGGCGGTGTCGGAGAAGCTGGTCGCCGCGGCGTGGATCAGGTCCGGTTGCGCGGCCTTGATCGCGTCCGCGATCGCGTCGGGGTTGGCGAGCGGTGGCGTCCACACCTGCTCGACCACGAGGGTCAACCCGAACTGCGGCGCGACCTTGCGCACGATGCCATAGGCGGCCTGCGACGCCGCCGTGTTGTCGCCGACGATGCCGATGGTGCGCATCGGCTTGCCCTCGCGGGCGCTCGCCTCGGTGATCAGCTTCAGGGCCTGCGGGATCTGCACGCTCGATGGCGCATTATCGCGGAACGTGTAGCGGTAGCCGCGCGATGTCAGCCGGTCGGCATAGGAGAAGGTCAGCCACGGCACGCGCACCCGCTCGGCGATCTCGGTCGCGCCGAGGGTGAAGGAGCTCAGCCAGCAGCCCAGTGCCGCACTGACCTTGCCGCCGCCCAGCACGCGCTGCGCCGCGGACACCGCCGTTTCCACCGAGCTTCCGGTGTCGGCCACGACAAGCTGCAATCTGGCACCACCCAGCGCGGCGATCCCGCCCTGGGCGTTGATCTGATCGATGGCGAACTGCGCACCCTCGCGCATCAGCACGCCGTGCTCCGCCCAGTCGCCGGACAGCGGCGCGATCAGGGCGATGGCCACCGCGGCCTGATCGGCGGCGGCACGCCTGGACAGCGCCAGACCGACCGCGCCGGCGCCGGCCGCCAGAACACCGCGGCGGGAAATCCGGCCGCCGGGAATGCGCGCCGCCATCATCATCATCTTCCCCCTGCCCGGCGTCATGCCGTCGCGCCCGAACGGGCTTCCGTCGTGCCGTGCTCGGCGTCGAAGTCGGCGGTGCGCTGCCCGCTGACCATGCGGCTGATATCGCGCGCATGGAACCGCAGCGCGTTGGCGACGTGCTGCACGTCCAGATCGCCGGCATGCGAAGAGACCGACAACGCCGCCAGGCACCGCCGGTCGGCCGCGAAGATCGGCACCGCCACCGCCATGATCCCCTGAAAGCTGCCCGAATTGGACACCTCGTAGCGCCGCGCGCGGATCGCCTTCAGGTCCGCCTCGGCGGGGATGCTGACACCGTCCGTCCGCATCGCCGCCAGCTCCTCCCCGGTGGCGAAGGCCGCAAGCACGCGGCCGGAGGCGCTGCGCGCCATCGGCATGCGCGTTCCGACGCGCAGATCGGAGCGCAGCACCCGGCCCGGTTCCACCCGCTGCACGATCAGCGCGGCGTCACGGTCGGCGATCGCCAGCGACACGGTATGCGACAGCTCGGCGGCCAGCCGCTCCATGTTCGGGATCACGCGCTCCCCGAGGCTCGCCTGTTCCAGCGCCGCGTGGCCGATGCGGGCGGCACGCAGCGTCAGGCAATAGGTGCCGTCCTCCCGCCGCTCCATCCACCCCGCGGCGACCAGCGTGACGAGCTGCTGATAGACGGTGCCCCGCAGCGCCCCCACCCGGCGCGCGAGGTCGGAGATGCGCACGCCGGACCCTGACTCGGCGATCGCTTCAAGCAGGGCGAGGGTCTTGAGCGCAGACCCCAGCGGCTGGGTTTGAAGTGGCACGGACTGTCTTTGATTACAGGACGTTGTCACTACATGCTAGGCGCGGCCCGCATCGGGTGTCAACGGCACGGCCATGCTTCCGGACCGCGCCGAAGCGTTGCCGGACGGCCGTTCCGATCCGTGCGATCGCCGGTTTGGTTCGTTTTCGGGGGTTGTGCCGACCGTTAATCTGTAGGGAACCGGGTGTAAAAACTATCTGAAATCCATCACTTAGCTCTGGACTTCCGTATCTTGTTAGAGATAATGCGGCAGACAAATCGGATGGGAGTTCGAGCCATGAACGACATGATTATCCCTGACGGCGACCTGCCCGCCGAACTGGTTGAGGATGCGCGCATCCGGATGCTGCGCGGCTCCCTCCTCGCGCTGGTGCGGCGGGACGGGCGGGACCTGACGGTGCGGCAACTGGCCGTGTTCATGACCATCTACATGTCCGAGACGATGCACACGGTCAGCAGCCTGGCCGAACTTCTTCACGTCTCCCGCCCCGGCGTCACGCGTATCATGGACCGGCTGATCGAGTTCGATCTGATCGCGCGCGAGGAAGACCGGGAGGACCGGCGCCGCGTCCTGGCCCGCCGCACCGCGGCCGGCGCTGCCTTCTTCCGCGAACTCGGCGCCATGACCCGCTCCACCCCCGCCCAGGCCATCGCCGCGGCTGCCTGACCCCGCAACCGGCTCGACCCTATCCCGATACCGTTCACGCTGACCGCAGCGAACCGATACGCGTGGAGGCGCAGCGCGGTCTGTGACTCAATCACAGACCGCGCGGCGGCCTCGGCGGCATCCTGCATCGCCCGAAGACCGGAACCAGCGGAGCGCTGTCAATGCAGGCCAATGTCGGAACCCTCGATCGCGTGCTGCGCGCACTGATCGGCATCGCCCTGCTGGCGGTTGCCGCCCTTGGCCACGGGCCGATCCGCTATGTCGGCATCGCCGGCATCGTCCTGGTGCTGACCGCGCTGGTCAGGTTCTGCCCGGCCTGCTGGCTTCTGCGGCTGCGCACCACCCGCATCAGCGCCGCGAGGCGGGTCGCGTGCGATGCGAACACAAAGCGGCGGAATGCCGGGGAACTGCCGATCAGCGCGTCGAACACGGACGCCGGCAGGGCAATCACCTCCGCCGGCATTTCGGTGACGGCAAAGGCCGCATAGGGTTCGCCGCTGAACAGCGCGGCCGTGGTCAGGATGCAGGGGTCGCCTGCCCCCAGCCGATAGAGGACGATTCCGTGCCCGTCCTCGTCGAGCTGATGCATCCGCACGCGGCCGGAGCACAGAATGACGTAGTTCCGGCACGGCATGCCGGCGGCAAACAGCGTTTCGCCCGCCGGCACGCGCAGCAACTCGGCGTTCTCGGCCAGCCGCATCCGCGCCGCTGGTTCGAGCGCCGCGATCGGCGGGATGCTGGCAAACCCTGCGCCGATCATGCAGCCTCCCACCGAACGCTTCAGACACAGGACGCGGGAAGCGCCATGCCAGGCGAATTTGCCATCTACACCGCGCTGTGGGCGAGCTTCGGCCTCGGGCACAGCCTGCTGGCCGAACATCGGGTGCGCGCCTGGATGATCCGGCGGGTCGGGCGAGGCGAGCGGCTGGTGTACAACCTCATCGCCTCGCTGCATCTGCTGCTGGTGTTGTCCGCCGGCGCCTGGCTGCTCGGCGGGCTGCCGGCCCTCCCCGTTCCCTGGCCGCTGCGGGCGGTGATGCTCGCCGCCGTCCTGGCCGGGCTTCTGGTGCTGGCGGCGGCGGGACGGTCCTATGATCTCGGGCGGTTCAGCGGCCTGGCGCAGTGGCGCGGCGCCGTCCGCGACACGCCCTGGGACGCGCCGGAACCGCTGGTCACGGCGGGAATGAACCGGAGGGTGCGACACCCGCTCTATCTCGGGCTGCTGCTGGTGCTCTGGGGCCTGGCATTCACCCCGCTGTCGCTGGCGACCGCGCTATGCGCCAGCGCATACATCGCCATCGGCATCCGCGCGGAGGAGCGGAAGCTGCGCGCGCGGTACGGCGACGCCTATGTCGCCTATTGCGCCCGCGTGCCGGCCCTGCTGCCGCGGCCCTGGCGGAGCTGACGCCGGCCCGGCACTTGCGCAGGCTCGGTTATATATATAACTTAAGTCGCATATGACGCCGCGGGGAGACCATGAAGGCCATCCGTCTGACGGAGACGCTCTCTGTCTCGCCGCAGCTTGAGCACCAGGATTTCGCCGCGTTGGCGGAGGCGGGTGTGTGCCTCGTCATCAACAACCGGCCGGATGGCGAGGCGCCGCACCAGCTTCCGGCCGCCGAGGCCGCGCGCCTCGCCGCCTCGGCCGGCATCGGCTATCGGCACATCCCGGTGGCCTTCCCGGCGGTCACCCGCGCCGACATCGACGCCTTCTGCGCGGCACTGCGCGCCGCCGACGGCGCCGTGCATGCGCATTGCCGCTCCGGCACCCGCTCGGCCAATCTGTGGCTGCTCGGCGAGCTTCTGGAAGGCCGGATGACGCGCGAGGACGCCGCCGCCTTCGCAGCCGCCCGCGGCATCGCGGTCCGCGACGCGTTGGCCTGGCTCGACCGGTACGAAGCCGAAGCCGCCGGCGAATGAACGCGGCGCTGCCGATCGCGGTCGAGCCGGCCGTCGCCCAGTTGCGCGCGCTCGCCAATCCGGCGCGCCTCGGCATCCTGCTCACGCTGCTCGCAGGCGAACGCTCGGTCGCCGCGCTGGAAGCGGCGCTCGGGCTGCGTCAGCCCAATCTGTCGCAGCATCTCGGCGAGTTGCGGGAGGCCGGGCTGGTGGTCGCGCGGCGCGAGGCCCGGGCGGTCATCTATGCCCTGGCCGACGATGCGGCGCGCCGACTCGCCGCTTCGCTGGTGCAGGGCTTCGGCGGCGCCGCGGTCCCCCCTCCGGGGCCGGTCGCCGCATTCGCAACCGCGGGAGGGTCCGCATGACCGCCCTGCACGGCCGCCGGCCGTCGCTGGCCACAGGC
This sequence comes from Pseudomonadota bacterium, assembly GCA_021826485.1. Classification (GTDB taxonomy): domain Bacteria; phylum Pseudomonadota; class Alphaproteobacteria; order Acetobacterales; family Acetobacteraceae; genus JAFKFJ01. The sequence goes on from JAKAZX010000114.1 coordinate 7,493, forward strand.
GCACCGCAACCCCTCACGCGCGGACTCTGATCGCAGCATGGACCTGATTCATGGGTTGCTGGCCGTGCTGTGCGGCGGCCTGGTCGGCTTCACGCTCGGCCTGATCGGCGGCGGCGGATCGATCCTGGCGACACCGCTGCTGCTTTATGTCGTCGGCCTTGCCCCGCATGCGGCGATCGGCACCGGGGCGCTTGCGGTATCGGTCAATGCCTTCGCCAATTTCGCCAGCCACGCGCGCGCCGGCAACGTGCGGTGGAAAAGCGCCGTGCTGTTCGCGCTCGTCGGGGTCGTCGGCGCCGCGATCGGCTCTGCCGTCGGCAAGAGTGTCGATGGCCGGCGGCTGTTGTTTCTGTTTGCCATCCTGATGGTGGTGGTGGGCGTGCTGATGCTGCGCCGCGGCCGGCGCGGCGGTGCCCCGGCGGGCGGTACGGCAGAGGATGAGGAATCCGCCAACAGCATCGCCAAGGTGATCGGCGCGGCGCTCGCGGTCGGGGCACTGTCCGGCTTCTTCGGCATCGGCGGCGGCTTCCTGATCGTCCCCGGCCTGCTGTTCTCCACCGGAATGCCGATGATCTTCGCCGTCGGCTCCTCGCTGCTGGCGGTCGGCAGTTTCGGGTTGACGACCGCCGCCAGCTACGCCGCCTCCGGCCTCGTCAACTGGACGGTGGCCGGCGAGTATATCGCGGGCGGCATCGCCGGCGGCCTGCTCGGCATGATGCTGGCGGTACGGCTGGCGACGAGCCGCGCCGCTCTCACGCGGATTTTCGCAATCGTCATCTTCGTCGTCGCCGCCTACATGCTCTACCGCAATGCCGCGACGCTTGGCCTGGGGTGACGGACGATGAATGCCATCGTGCTGGTCGCGCTGCGCCGCCGGCTTACCTTCGTCGTGCTGGCGATCCTGATCCTGCTCGGGGGCGTGCGCGCGGTGCTGACCACGCCGACCGACGTGTTTCCCAACATCGGCGTGCCGGTGGTGGCCGCGGTGTGGACCTATGGCGGCCTGACCCCGTCCGACATGTCGGGACGCATCGTGTTCTACTACGAGCGCGCGTTGACCACCGTGGTCAGCAACATCGAGCACATCGAGTCGCAGTCGCTCTACGGCTTCGGTGTGGTCAAGATTTTCTTCCATCCGGGCACCGACATCAACGCGGCGCAGGCGCAGGTCGCATCCATCTCCCAAACCGTGCTGAAGCAGATGCCGCCCGGCATCACCCCGCCGCTGATGCTGGTCTACAACGCCTCTAGCGTGCCGGTGATGAACCTGCAGATCTCGGCAGCCGATCTGACCGTGCAGCAGTTGCAGGATCTGGCGCAGAATTTCATCCGCCCGGCACTGATCAAGGTGAACGGCGCCGCGGTCCCTGCCCCCTATGGCGGTGCGCCGCGCTACGTCGCGGTCGATCTGGACCAGCGCAAGCTGCTGGCGCACGGCCTGTCCTCCACCGATGTCACGGCGGCCCTGGCGCGCCAGAACATCGTCGTGCCGGCGGGCGATCAGAAGATCGGCCATGTCGATTTTCTGGTCACCACCAACGCCACGCCGGTCGAGGTGAGCACGTTCAACGACATGCCGATCCGCCAAGTCGGCAATGCCATCACCTATCTGCGCGACGTCGCCTATGTCCACGATGGCGCGCCGCCGCAGACCAACATCGTGCTGGTGGCCGGCCGCCAGGCGGTTCTGCTGCCGGTGCTGAAGACCGGGAATGCCTCGACGCTCGATGTCGTGGCGGGCGTGCGCGCCATGCTGCCCGGGCTGCTGCGCACGCTGCCGCCCGGCGTGCATATCGACGTGCTGAACGACGCCTCGGTGTTCGTGCGCGGCTCGGTGCTCGATGTGGTGCGGGAAATGGCCATCGCCGCGGCGCTGACCGGGCTGCTGGTGCTGGTGTTCCTCGGCAGTTGGCGCGCGACCCTCATCGTCGCGACCTCGATCCCGCTGTCGATCCTATCCTCGATCATCGCGCTGTCGCTGCTCGGCCAGACGATCAACGTGATGACGCTGGGCGGTCTGGCCCTGGCGGTCGGCATCCTGGTGGATGACGCGACGGTGATGATCGAGAACATCGCCGCGCATCTGGAACGCGGGCAGGCGCTGGAACCGGCGATCATCGATGCCGCGAACGAGATCGTGCTGCCGACCTTCGTCTCCACGCTGTGCATCTGCATCGTGTTCCTGCCGCTGCTGACGCTCGCCGGCGTATCGGGATATCTGTTCCTGCCGCTGGCGGAAGCAATCGTGTTCGCCATGATCGCGTCCTACATCCTGTCCCGGACGCTGGTGCCCACCATGGCCGTCGTGCTGCTGGGCCGGGAGGCGCAGCGCCTTCACCGCCCCGACGCGGGGGCGCCCCGGTCGGGGTTTGGCCGGCTGCATGCGCGCTTCGAATCCGGCTTCGCGCGGACACGCGACGGCTATCGCACGCTGCTGGAGCGTGCTGTTCGCCGCCGCGTGCCCTTCGTCCTCGCGACCCTCGCGGTGGTTGCCGCATCCTTCGCCCTGGTGCCGTGGCTCGGCCGCGACTTCTTCCCGAGCGTGAATGCCGGCAGCATCGCCATGCATATGCGCGCGCCGCTCGGCACCCGCATCGAGGAT
>JAKAZX010000115.1 GCA_021826485.1 Pseudomonadota bacterium
CCGCAATCGACGCGGCCAAGGCGCGCGCGCTGCCCGCGATCGCCGGCGCACTCGCCGCCAACCGGATCGACGCGCGCATCACCCTCTCCGGCTATGAAGGATCGGAACTGCTGGTCGCCCGGCTGCTGATCGAGGCCGGCGCCGAAGTGCCCTATGTCGGCACCGCCTGCCCGCGCACGGCCTGGAGCGATCCGGACCGCGAATGGCTGGAAGCGCATGGCGTGCATGTCCAGTTCCGCGCCTCGCTGGAGCAGGACATCGCCGCGATGCGCGCGGTGCGGCCGGACCTTGCGCTCGGCACCACGCCGCTCGTGCAGCAGGCGAAGGAACTCGGCATTCCGGCGCTCTATTTCACCAATATCGTGTCGGCACGCCCGCTGTTCGGGCCGGCCGGGGCGGCGGCCGTCGCCGCCATCGTCGCGACACAGACGCGCGGGCGCGAGCGCTTCGGCCGCATGGTGGATTTCTTCGTGGGCGTCGGCACCGGCGAGGCCACCGGCTACGGCACCGCCGGCGTGCCGGAGGCGCATCCGCAGGCGCGCGAGCGGTTCCGCAAGGCACGGCTGGCCCGCGCGAAGGCGCTCGAAGCGGTGGGGACCTAGCCGTGCTGGTGATAGATCACGACCGGGCCGGCGGCTACTGGGGTGCGGTCTATGTCTTCACCGCGCTGCGCGGGCTGCGCGTGGTGATCGACGGGCCGGTGGGCTGCGAGAACCTGCCGGTGACGGCGGTGCTGCACTACACCGACGCGCTGCCGCCGCACGAGTTGCCGATCGTCGTCACCGGGCTGTCCGAGGACCAGTTGTCGATGAGCGGCACCGAAGGCGCGCTGAAGCGCGCCGCCGCCACCCAGGACCCGGACATGCCCGCCGTGGTGGTGACCGGCAGCATCGCCGAGATGATCGGCGGCGGCGTGACGCCGGAAGGCACCAACCTGCTGCGCTTCATCCCGCGTACCATCGACGAGGACCAGTGGCAGGCGGCCGATCGCGCGCTGTTCTGGCTGTGGAGCGAGTTCGGCGCCCGCCGCGGCAAGCCGCAGCCGCGCGCGGCGCGGCCGGCAGGCAGCAAGCCGCGCGTGAACATCATCGGGCCGATCTACGGCACGTTCAACATGCCCTCCGACCTCGCGGCGATCCGCCGGCTGGTGGAGGGTATAGGCTGCGAGATCAACCTGGTCTTTCCGCTCGGGGCGCATGTCGAGGATATCGCGCGGCTGCCCGATGCCGACGTGAACATCTGTCTCTACCGCGAATTCGGCCGCGCGCTGTGCGAGGCGCTGGACCGCCCCTATCTGCAGGCGCCGATCGGCATTTTCGCCACCACCAACTTCCTGCGCGCGCTCGGCGAGCTGGTCGGCCTCGATCCGGAACCGTTCATCACGCGCGAGAAGCACACCACGCTGAAGCCGGTCTGGGATCTGTGGCGCAGTGTGACGCAGGATTTCTTCGCCACCGCCGCCTTCGCCGTGGTGGCGAGCGAGACCTATATGCGCGGGCTGCGCGGGTTCCTGGAGGAGGAGCTCGGCATTCCCTGCACCTTCGCGTTCGCCCGCAAGCCCGGTGTGAAGCCGGACAACGAAGCGGTGCGCGCAGCGCTGCGCGCCACCCCGCCACTGGTGCTGTTCGGCTCGTTCAACGAGCGCATGTATGCCGCCGAGAACGGCGCGCGCTGCGTCTACATCCCCGCGTCCTTCCCCGGTGCGATCATCCGCCGCGCCACCGGCACGCCGTTCATGGGCTACGCCGGCGCCACCTATCTGGTACAGGAATTCTGCAACGCACTGTTCGACGCGCTGTTCCACATCCTGCCGCTGGCGACCGAGATGGACCGGGTGGAGGCGACGCCGGCGCGGGATGCGGCATGGAACCAGATGCCGTGGGACGATGCCGCGCTGGCCCTGCTGCAGGAGCATGTCGAGGCGCAGCCCTTCCTGTTGCGCATTTCGGCGGCGAAGCGGCTGCGCGACCAGGTCGAGCGCGCGGCGCGCGAAGCGCGCGAGGGCCGCGTGACGGCAGCGCGCGCGGCCGGCGTGCTCGCCCCGCTGCTCGCGGGGCAGGCCGCATGAGGCCGGCATCGAACAGGCGCCGGACGGGCCGAAGGCCTGCCGGCCAGGAACCCCCGCCCGGCATCCCCGGACGGGCGGGCGGCGGCGGCAGGGTTGCCGCCAACCCAGCCGCGCGGGACGGGCGCGGGACGGGCTGCGAGGCCCAAAGCGGGAGAGTGATCCCATGTCAGGCGTAACGAAAGGCGGCTCCATCTCGGGGCTGACCGAAGCGGAGGCGCGCGAATTCCACGGTGTCTTCGTCACCAGCTTCATCATCTTCGTCGTGGTCGCGGTGATCGCCCACATCCTGGTGTGGGAATGGCGGCCGTGGCTGCCGGGCCCGCATGGCTACAGCACGTCGTTTCTGGACGGCGTGACCTTCGTCAAGTCCTTCCTGGCATAGGAGGCGGGAGCAATGTGGCGCATCTGGCTGCTTTTCGACCCGCGCAGGGCCCTCGTGGCGCTGTTCATCTTCCTGTTCGTGCTGGCGCTGCTGATCCATTTCATCCTGCTCAGCACTGACCGGTTCAACTGGCTCGACGGACCGCACATGGGCGGCACGACCTCCATGCAGCAGTCGGCGCCGAAATAGAGCCGGCTCCGCGGGCGGCGTCGGCGGTGGTCAGCCACAGGCGCACCGCCGGCGCTGCCGGGGGCGGCGCTATGGCACTTGCGCGGCCCCGATGGACCGCGCCTGCAAGGCGGAGGGGACGACGATGTCTATGCTCAGCTTCGAACCGAAATACCGCGTCCGCGGCGGCACGCTGGTCGGCGGCGACCTGTTCGACTTCTGGTTCGGCCCGTTCTATGTTGGGTTCTTCGGGGTCACGACGATCTTCTTCGCGACGCTCGGCACGCTGCTGATCGTCTATGGCGCGGCGATCGGGCCGACCTGGAATCTCTGGCAGATCAGCATCGCCCCGCCCGATCTGAAATTCGGGCTGGGCGTCGCGCCGATGCGTGAAGGCGGGCTGTGGCAGGGCATCACGATCTGCGCCATCGGCGCCTTCGTGTCCTGGGCGCTGCGCCAGGCGGAGATCGCCCGCAAGCTCGGCATGGGCTATCATGTGCCGTTCGCCTACGGCGTCGCGGTGTTCGCCTACGTCACGCTGGTGGTGATCCGCCCGCTGCTGATGGGCGCCTGGGGTTACGGATTTCCCTATGGCATCATCAGCCATCTCGACTGGGTGTCGAACACCGGATACCAGTACCTGCATTTCCACTACAACCCGGCGCACATGCTGGCGGTGTCGTTCTTCTTCACCACCACGCTGGCGCTGTCGCTGCACGGATCGCTGGTGCTGTCGGCGGTGAACCCAGGCCGCGGTGAAGTGGTGAAGACCGCGGAGCACGAGAACACGTTCTTCCGCGACACCATCGGCTACTCGATCGGCACGCTTGGCATCCATCGGCTCGGCCTGTTCCTCGCGCTGTCGGCGGGGTTCTGGAGCGCCGTGTGCATCGTCATCAGCGGCCCGTTCTGGACCCGCGGCTGGCCCGAATGGTGGGGCTGGTGGCTGAACCTGCCGATCTGGAAATAGCACGAAGGGGGCAGCCGAAATGGCCGAGTACCAGAATATCTTCACCCGCGTGCAGGTGCGCGGCCCGGCCTATGCCGGCGTGCCGATGACGCGGTCGAGCTGGATGCGCTCCAACGAGCCGTTCTTCCTGCACCTGTTCGGGCGCCTGGGCGATGCGCAGGTGGGGCCGCTCTATCTCGGCGCCACCGGGCTCGCTTCGCTGATCTGCGGCTTCACCGCGTTCGAGATCATCGGCCTGAACATGTGGGCCTCGGTGAACTGGGACCCGGTGCAGTTCGTGCGGCTGCTGCCCTGGCTGGCGCTGGAGCCGCCGGCGGCGTCCTGGGGGCTGCGCATCCCGCCGCTGGCGCAGGGCGGATGGTGGCTGATGGCGGGCTTCTTCCTGACCGCGTCGGTGCTGCTGTGGTGGGTGCGCGTGTATCGCCGGGCGCGGCAGCTCGGCCTCGGCACGCACACCGCCTGGGCCTTCGCCGCCGCCATCTGGCTGTATCTGGTGCTGGGCTTCATCCGCCCGCTGCTGATGGGAAGCTGGTCGGAGGCCGTGCCGTTCGGCATCTTCCCGCATCTGGACTGGACCGCGGCATTCTCGCTCCGCTACGGCAACCTGTTCTACAACCCGTTCCACATGCTCTCGATCGCGTTCCTCTATGGCTCGACGCTGTTGTTCGCGATGCACGGGGCGACGGTGCTGGCCACCGGCCGCTTCGGCGCGGAGCGGGAGGTGGAGCAGATCATCGACCGCGGCACGGCGTTCGAGCGCGGGGCGCTGTTCTGGCGCTGGACGATGGGGTTCAACGCGACCGCCGAGTCGATCCATCGCTGGGCCTGGTGGTTCGCGGTGCTGTGCCCGCTGTGCGGCGGCATCGGCATCCTGCTGACCGGCACCGTGGTGGACAACTGGTATCTCTGGGGCGTCAAGCACAGCATCGCGCCGCCCTATCCGGCGATGTGGGGCCATGTCGTCGATCCGGCGACGCTTGCGGGAGGCAAGCCATGAAACTCGGCATCGGCACCGCTCTCGGCTGGGTGGCGATCGCGGCGGGATCGCTGCTGACCATCGCCATGCTCAGCCGCTTCGAACGCCCGCCGATCGACAGCGTGCAGGCCGGCTTCCGCGGCACCGGCATGGTCGAGAACGTCAATCCCCGTCTGCTGGCCGCATTGCAGGCGGCGAACGTGATCCCCGCCAGCCTGCCCGCGCTGCCGGCCGCCGGGCCGAAGGCGGGGCAGGTCTACAAGAACGTACAGGTGCTGGGCGGGCTTTCGGTGGGCGAGTTCACGCGGCTGATGGCCTCGATCACCACCTGGGTTGCGCCGACGCAGGGCTGCGCCTACTGCCACAATCCGGCGAACATGGCGGATGATTCGCGCTACACCAAGGTGGTGGCGCGGCGCATGATCCAGATGGTGCAGCACGTGAACGCCGACTGGACCGCACATGTGAAGGAAACCGGCGTCACCTGCTACACCTGCCATCGCGGGCAGCCGGTGCCGTCGCGGATCTGGTTCAACGATCCCGGCCCGCCGCGGGCCGGCGGCTACACCGAGTCCTCGTTCGGCATGACGCATGCCTCCGCCGCGGCGGGCGACAGCGCGCTGCCCTATGATCCGTTCACGCCGTTCCTGCAGAATGCCGATGCGATCCGCGTGCAGGGCACCACCGCGCTGCCGGCCGGCAACGGCATGGGCATCCGGGATGCCGAGTGGACCTATTCGCTGATGATGTATTTCTCGGACTCGCTCGGGGTGAACTGCACCTATTGCCACAACACCCGCAGCTTCGGGGACTGGAGCCAGAGCACGCCGCAGCGCGTCACGGCCTGGCACGGGATCCGCATGGTGCGCGACCTGAACGAGAACTACCTGATGAAGCTGCACGACGTGTTCCCGCCGAACCGGCTCGGCCCGACCGGCGACGCGCCGAAGCTGGCCTGTGCGACGTGCCACCAGGGCGTCTACAAGCCGCTGTTCGGCGTCAGCATGCTGCAGGGCTTTCCCGAGCTCGCTCACCCCCTGCAGCCGGCCGCGGCGAAGTAGCCTGCGCGGCCACGAAGGCGCCGTCCCTCCCCCGGGGGACGGCGCCTTTTCCTTGTACGTCGGACGCCAGTGCGGGGGCGGCAAAAGAAATCGGCGCCTGCATCCGCGATGCAGGCGCCGTTCAAGTCGGGAGGAAAGGGTCGTGTCGCCGGCGGCTGCCGGCCAGTCCGCTCAAGAATCTTTCGGCGCGAAGGCGATGCAGTAGCCTTCGGGGCTGATCGTGCCGTTGACGAGCTTGCAGGCGTTCGGCGCGATGAAGTTCACGCAGATGCTGCACTTCTGCCCGTCCTTGGGGTGATCCTGGTATTGCACGGCGGCCTGCTCCAGCTTCTGCTGCGCCGCCGCGGCGCGCACCAGCATGCCGCCCGCCAGCACCGCGATGCCGCCGGCCAGCACGCGCCGCCGCGCCGTCCGGTCCTTCGTGTCGTCGTTCAAGGTCTCGTCCTCCTTCAACGTCCGCCCAGCACGATGCCGGCGGATGGCGGGTTGCGACGGCCGGCCCCCGAGCGGGGGATCAGGCAGCCCGCGCAAGGTGCAGTTCCGCCCACAACGCCTTCAGCGCCGCCACCAGATGGTCGATGTCGGCGTCGCTGTGCAGCGGCGATGGCGTGATCCGCAGCCGCTCGGTACCACGCGGCACGGTCGGGTAGTTGATCGGCTGGACATAGATGCCGAACCGCTCGAGCAGCAGATCGGTGATCTGCTTGCACAGCACCGGGTCGCCGACGATCACCGGCACGATATGGCTCGGGTTGTCGTAATGCGGCACGCCGGCGGCATCCAGCGCCTGCCGCAGCCGCACCGTCCGGTCCTGCTGGCGCGCGCGTTCCGCCCCGCTCGTCTTGAGATGACGGATGGAGGCGAGCGCGCCGGCGGCGATGGCGGGCGGCAGGGCGGTGGTGAAGATGAAGCCGGAGGCGAAGCTGCGGACGAAGTCGCACAGCGCAGCGGATGCGGCGATATACCCGCCGATCACGCCGAACCCCTTGGCCAGCGTGCCCTCGATCACGGTCAGCCGGTGCGCCACGCCGTCACGCTCGGAAATGCCGCCGCCGCGCGCGCCATAGAGGCCGACCGCGTGCACCTCGTCCAGATAGGTCATGGCGCCGTAGCGCTCCGCCACGTCGCAGATTGCCGCGATCGGGGCGATGTCGCCGTCCATCGAATAGACCGATTCGAACGCCACCAGCTTCGGCACATCCGGGTCCAGCGCCGCCAGATGCCGCTCCAGGTCGGCCACGTCGTTATGGCGGAAGATGCGGCGCTCGGCGCGGCTATGGCGGATGCCCTCGATCATCGAAGCGTGATTGCCCGCATCCGACAGCACCACGCAGCCGGGCAGCGAGGCGGCCAGCGTGCTGAGCGTCGCCCAGTTGGAAACGTAGCCGGAGGTGAACAGCAGCGCCGCCTCCTTGCCGTGCAGGTCGGCCAGCTCGTCCTCCAGCAGCACGTGGTAGTTGCTGGTGCCGGAGATGTTGCGCGTGCCGCCGGCACCGGCGCCGCAGCGGTCAAGGGCCGCATGCATCGCCGCCAGAACCTGCGGGTGCTGGCCCATGCCGAGATAATCGTTGGAGCACCACACCGTGACCGATGCGCGCACCCGCGCGCGCAGATGCGTCGCGCGCGGGAACTCGCCGGCCTGCCGCTGGATATTGGCAAAGCTGCGATAGTTTCCGTCGCGCCGGAGACCATCGAGCTGCTTGCGGAAGAAGCTTTCGTAGTTCATGGGCGCCCTCATCGGCTCGATGGAACGGGGGGGATCGGACAGGCGATGTCGCGCTGCGGCACGAGGCGCCGCGGCCGGACACCCATGCCCACCGCCCAGGCCCACAGGCGGGCGAAGGGCAGGGGCAGCACCAGGAACCAATGCTCCAGGATCGCCAGTGCCAGCATGGTGGCGACGAAGATCAGCTCGGTCGCGCGGAACCCGTCGCCGGCGGCGTCGCGGGCGCGTTCCGCCAGCAGCACCCAGGCGACCGTCGCCGCCGTCACCGTGACTGGGAAGAACAGGTTCATCGGCCGGCAGCGCATATAGGTGCACAGGTAGCGCAGATGCGGCGGCACGAACTGTTCGTTCAGGTTCAGCACGCCGGCAAACACGTTCAGCTTGGAACTCAGCCGCATCGTCCACAGCACGACGAAGGTCCAGACGCCGACCTGGTTCGGCTGTCCCCAGGCGAGCAGTACCATCGCCCCCGCGGTCAGTGCCGCCGCGATTTCGTGGTGGATGCAGGTGCCGACAGCGAGGCGGAAACGCTGCCACGCGGTGGTCCCCGGCGGGCAGGGCAGCCGCCGGGGCCCGGTCAGCACGCCCATGAAGAAGCTCATTTCCTGCCAGCCCCAGGCCAGCACGCCATAGGTGAAGCCGCCATAGGCGCCGGCCAGGGAGCGATCCGCCGCCCCGTCGTGCAGCCGCCACAGCGCGATGGCGAACACGACGGTGGCGCCCCCGAGGCTCCAGCGGAACGTGTGCCGTGGCCGGTTGTCCAGCCAGAGGATGACGCCGGTGCTGAACCACCAGACGAACAGCGCATACAGCACCGGGGCGGCGACGGACCACATGGCGCGCGCGGCCTACCAGGCCGGAGCGAGGCGGATGCGGGCCGGCAGCGCGGCCGATTTCGCCGGCAGCAGGAACAGCCGGGCGAACGCGGTGGCCGCCGCGCCCGTATGCCAGAGTTGCCTCATGCGGCCGACGATCCCGCCCTTCGCCTTCGCCCGCGCGATGCGGATCGCGGCATGGCGCAGGCGCTCCAGCCCTGCCAGGAAGGCGGGGTTGTCGATATCCAGCGTCACCGGAAACACCTGCCGGCAGATGTCCGAGGTGATGCGGAAGACGCGCATGTCGTACTCGGTGGGATCGAGGCCGAGAGCGGCGTGGAACGCCGGTCGCGCATGGTCGCGCACATACATGGTCGCGAACACCGCAAGCTGGAAGAACCGCACCCACAGCCGGTTCAGGCCGCTGAGCACCTGCGGGTTGGCGCGCATCAGCAGCGCGAACGCCTCGCCATGGCGGAACTCGTCGTTGCACCACTTCTCGAACCAGCGGAAGATCGGGTGGAACATCCGCTCCGGATGCCGCTCCAGATGGCGGTAGATGGTGATGTAGCGGGCGTAGCCGATCTTTTCCGACAGATAGGTCGCGTAGAAGATGAACTTCGGCTGGAAGTAGGTGTATTTCTTCGCCTTCGTCAGGAAACTCAGATCGACGCCGACGCCGAAATCCTTCAGCGTGTCGTTGATGAAGCCGGCGTGCCGCGCCTCGTCGCGCGACATGAAGGCGAACAGGTCCTTGATGTCGCCGTCGGCCAACCGCTTCTTGATCTCCGCATACAGCACGCAGCCGGAGAATTCGGCGGTGACGGAACTGACCAGGAATTCCAGGAACTCGCGCCGCAGTTCGTCCGGCATCGCGGACAGATCGAGGTCGAACTCGTCGGTGCGCACGAAATGGCCCTTGTTGGTGTCGCGGCGCAGCTCGGCGATCAGATCGTCCCATTCGCCGCGCACGGGGCTGACGTCGATGCGGCCCATCGCGGCGAAATCCGTGGTGTAGAAGCGTGGGCTCAGCACCGTGTCGCGCTGCGCGAGGCGGGTGGTGTCGTTGACGGTGCGGGGGGAATCGGTCATGCCGCGACCTCCTTCGGCTCGAATCCGACCTCGTACAGGTCGGTCAGTTCCAGCAGCGCGGTGATCTGCGTCCAGGCGCGCGCGATCGCACCGGCGCGGCGCACCGTTGCGCGGCGCTCGCCAGTGAGGCGCTCGCCGAAACGCACGCCGGCCGGCGCATCATGCACCACCACCACGTCGCCCGGCCGGATGTCGATGCCGTCAGGGATGGCGTGGGCGTGGAAGCTCTCGGCCGTCTGCTCGATGTCGATGTCGCAGCGCACCTCCACGGTGCCGCCGCCGAACAACCAGGCGATCATGGCGCGTCCTCCCGCGCGGCCAGCAGTCGCGCGAATGTCTTTTCGTTGTCCTTGCCGAAGGCCTCCAGCTCGATGCGGTCGCCGGTAGCCGGATCGTCCAGCGTCAGCCGCCCGTCGGCATATTCGGTCAGGCGGAACGGTTCCGCGGCACCCATCCCGTCCATCCGCCGCCCGCGCACCAGGGCGCGCAGCGTGCCGCGCAGGAACCCGGCCTGGCCGGTGATGACGCGCAGCGGCCGATCCGCGCCGTCGGCGGTGACCACGACAGCGCCATCCGCCCGGTCGGCGGCGCGGAACACCAGTTGCGCGGTGATGGCCGATCCGGCCGCGTCGTCATGGGGCATCTGCCGGCCGATCCCGGCGCCGGCGATCGACAGCAGGATCAGCGCCGCCGCGCCGATCAGCACCGGGCGGGGGAACGTGTCGCGATACGGGGCGCTGGCCATGTGCATGCGCCCCGCTCAGGCCGCCGCCGCGGCGGCCGCGGCGGCCGCGGCGGGCAGGGGGGCC
>JAKAZX010000116.1 GCA_021826485.1 Pseudomonadota bacterium
GCGCGTGCAGGCGTTCCGCTTCCTGACGCTGCCGCTGCTGCGCAGCTTCATCAACATCGCCCTCGTGCTCAACGTGATCTACGTCTTCAACTCGTTTCCGATCATCTGGGTGATGACCAAGGGCGGGCCGGACAACGCGACCCACATCCTGGTGACGTATCTCTATGAGCAGGCATTCTACCTCGGCCGCCCGGGTCCGGCGGCGGCGGTGTCGCTGGTGATGCTGGCGATCGTGTTCGGCTTCACCATGCTCTATGTGCGCATGCAGAAGGAACAGTCGGCGTGAGCCCGGCCGTGCGCATGCTGCGCCGGTCGGCGCTGTGCTGGCTGGCGCTGTCGCCGCTGGTCGTGCTGGTGCTGTTCCCGTTCGCGGTGATGCTGTCCACCGGCCTCAAGCCGATCGACGAGGTGCTGGCCTGGCCGCCGCGCTGGCTGCCGACGCGCATCGGCTGGCGCAATTTCGCCGATATGTGGCAGGCGGCGGATTTCGGCACCGCCCTGCTGAACAGCCTGGGCATCAGCCTGCTGGCGACCGCGCTCGCCATCGCCGTCGCGGTGCCGGCGGCCTATGCGATGGCGCGGCTCGAACTGCGCGGCCGCGGCCTGTACCGGCAGTTCCTGCTGGTGACGCAGATGCTGTCGCCGATCCTGCTGGTGCTCGGCCTGTTCCGCATGGCGGCCGCGATTCCATTCGGTGACGGCACGCTGGTGGACACGCGCACCGGCGTCGTCATCATCTACGGCGCCTTCAACATCGCCTTCGCGGTTTGGATGCTGTCATCCTATTTCGCCACCATTCCCCGCGACCTGGAGGAGGCGGCATGGCTCGACGGATGCACCCGCGCCGGCGCCGTCGCCCGCATCTTCCTGCCGCTCGCGGTGCCGGCCATCTCGGTCACCGCCATCGTCACCTTCGTCGCGGCGTGGAACGAGTTCACGGTCGCGCTGACGATGCTGCGCGATCCGTCCAAGCTCACGCTGACGCTGCGGGTGGTGAACCTGGTGGCCGGCCGCTATTCGGTGCAATGGAACCAGGTCATGCTGGCGACGCTGCTGGCGACGCTGCCGGTTGCGGTGGTGTTCGCCATCCTGCAACGCTATCTGGTGCAGGGGCTGACGCTGGGCGCGGTGAAATAGCGCCGGCAGCGGCCCGCTCGTCACCGCGGCAACACCATCGCTTGGGGGGAACATGGCACGGCATCGCATCGGCGTCATCGGGCTGGGCAAGATCGCGCAGGACCAGCATCTTCCGGTCATTGCCGCGAGCGATGCGTTCGAACTCGCCGCCGTGTCCAGTCAGCGCGGCCTGACCGCGCCGGGCGCGATGACGTTCCGCGATCACGCCGTGCTGCTGCGGCAAACGCCCGATCTGGCGGCGGTGGCGATCTGCACCCCGCCGCAGGTGCGGCACGCCATCGCCCGCGACGCGCTGGCCGCGGGCAAGCACGTGATGCTGGAAAAGCCACCGACCGCGACGCTCGCCGAACTCTCGGACCTGACGGCGGAGGCGGCGCGGCGCAACCTGGTGCTGATGACGACGTGGCATTCGCAGTACAACGCCGCCGTGGACGCGGCGCAGGCGATCCTGGCCGGGGAGACGGTGACGTGCCTGTTCATCGACTGGAAGGAGGATGTCCGCAAATGGCATCCCGGCCAGGCCTGGATCTGGCGCGCCGGCGGGTTCGGCGTGTTCGACCCCGGCATCAACGCGCTGTCGATCGCGACGAAAATCCTGCCGCGCCCGCTGTTCGTTGCCAGCGCCGAACTGCTCACCCCGGCCAATGCCGAGGCGCCGATCGCCGCCACCCTGGCCTTCGCCGGACCGGGCGATCTGCGTGCCGAATTCGATTGGCGGCAGACCGGCGGCGAAGTGTGGGAGATCACCGTCACCACCGCCTCCGGACGCACGCTGAAACTGTCCGCCGGCGGGTCGCGGCTGAGCGTGGACGGCACCCCGCACACCGCCGCCCCGTCGCAGGAATATACCGGCATTTACCGCCATTTCGCCGAACTGCTGCGGACCGGGCGGAGCCACGTGGACGCGCGGCCGTTCGAACTGGTGGCCGACGCTTTCCTGCTAGGCAGCCGCGTGCCCACGGCACCGTTTCACGACTGACGGCGCTCAGCGTCGCCAGCCGCCCATGCCGCCACCGTGGAAGCCACCGAAGCCGCCACCGCCATAGCGGCCGTAACCGCCATAGCCGCCATAGGCCCCGTAGCGGCCAAAGCCGCCGTATCCGCCATAGCCACCCCAGAACCCGCCGCCCCAGAACGGCCAGCCCCAGCCCCCCCAGCCCCAGTCGGAAAACCCGTAATACGGATAGGCCGCGTAGGCCGGATAGCCGCCATAGGCAGGATAATACGGGTAGGCGCCGTAGCCGTAGCCCAGATAGGGGCTCGGCGCATAGCCGACGCAGCCGGCGAGGAGCAGGCTTGCCGCCAGTGCCATCGCGGTGCCCCGCCGGGACCGCCGCGGACGCGAGGAGGACATGATCTCCCTCCGACCCTTCGTCATGCCGCTACAGATAGGCACGAATCGTGCGGTGACGAAGCCCCGGTGCCGGTACCTTCAGATGCCCGTCATGCGCCGGACGGCGGCGCAGATTTCCGACGGCAGGTAGGGCTTGGCGACAAACAGGTCCTGCGGGGTCGGGGGTTCCATCCGGTCCGGCCGCCCGGTCATGAAGATCACGGGCAGCCCGGGCCGCGTCTGCCGTGCCCGCGCCGCCAGCGCCCGGCCGTCCATGCCGCCGGGAAGCTGGATGTCCGTCATCATAAGGATGATGTCCGAATGCGCTGCCAGCGCCACCAGGGCCTGGTCGGCGGCCTCCGCCTCGATCGCGGTGAACCCTTCGTCCCCCAGCGCCTCCGCCAGGGTCAGGCGGATCAGGAATTCGTCCTCAACGATCAGGACTTTGTGGCCCGGCATGACGGGTTTTTAAGGGGGGCACGCGGCCGCGGCAACCACGTTTCGCGGGTCACGTTGCCGCCCCGGTGACCCGCGCGAGGAATTTCTGGCGCCGCGTCTGGCGGGACGTCGTCCTGCTGCCGCTGGCGCTGCTGGTCGTGCTGCTGGAGGACGTGCTCTGGCGCGGCGCCCGCGCCGTCCTGGCCGGGATCGCCGACCTGCCGGCGGCGCGGGGCGTGCAGGCCTGGCTCGGCCGATTGTCCGGCGCGGCGGCACTGCCGCTGTTTCTGGTGCCTGAGGCCGCAGGACGGGTCGGCGAGCTGTGGGCGGCCTGGCTGCTCTATCGCGGCCACGCGGCCTCGGCCGCGACGGTCTATGCGGCGGTGCGTCTGGTCGCGGCCCTGCTGGCCGTGTTCATCTGGCAGGCCTGCGAGCCGGCGCTGATGCGGCTGGCGTGGTTCGCCTGGATCGTGGTCCGCATCCGCGCCACGCGGGACTGGGCTCTGGCGCGAACCGCGCCGGTGCGGCACCGCATGATGGCGCTGCTGCGCGGGCGAGGCGCCCTGCGGCGCAGCATCGCCGCGCTGCGCCGCCGCCTGCTGCGCCCGTAGCCCGCCGCTACATCGCCAGCTTCAGTTGCAGCATGGCGATGTTCTGCAGGTAGTCCGGGCCGAATCCGTTCATGCCGTTGTGATCGACCCAGTCGTAGGTCAGCGCGACATGGACATTGCGGTTCATCAGATAAGTCACCCCGGCGCCGGCGCCGAAGAACGTCTCGTTGCCACCGGCCGTCTGCAGATAGTCGGCATGCTGGATGGAGCCGTAGCCGGTCAGCAGGATGTTGCGGAACAGCTCGTGGTCCACCTGCAACCGGCCGGAGGTGTAGATGAATCCTGCGACGTTCTCGTCCACCGCATCGTCGATCGTGCGCAGCCCCCTCAGCGTCACGGTGGTCAGCCCGGTCGGCTGCCAGATCACGTTGCCCTCGAACACCGGCGACGAATGGGAGTGGAAGTTGTCGTACTGGCGGACTTCGTATCCGCCCAATATCCGGTACCGCCAGACGCCGTTGGCCGTGTAGTCGAGCCCGGCGAGCATGTCGATCGCGTTGCCGGAGCGGTTGGGGCCGAACAGTGCGGCGTTCGATGCCCCGTACTGGACGTTCGCCTCGCGGACGAGAAGGATGAAGTCGCGCAGCGGCGCGTATTCGTAGCGGGCGGTGACGCTGCCCGTATATGTATTGTGGTTCAGGAAATCGAGATTGCTCGGCGAACCGAGCACGAGTCCGTTCACCGGCGGGGGCGGCGTGAAGCCGTTGATCCCGAAGTAGTTCGTCGTGCCGAACGTCATGTTGGTGAAGTCAAAGGCGGGCGTGATGTTGATCCGGCCGAAATCCGCCGAATAGCTGGCCCGCATGTCGTTGACCTGGTACGGTATCGGCGCGCTATACAGCACGCCGGGCCGGTTGAAGGACACCACGTCGATGCCGTACGGCTCGATGAACCCGGTGAGGTGGGTGGCCGCGAGCGTGATCACGTCGCGCCCGATCTCATAGGTGCCGCCGAGTCCCGCGCTCCAGGCGGTCTGCGCCTGATTGGGCACGCCGGGCACCTGGAGGTTGGTCACGTTGAACGCGCCGCCGAAGCTGTTGCGCGCCCAGTCGGAGCCGAATTTCAGGTTGGCGCTGGTCTGCTCGATCAGGCTGCCCTGCGCCGGCACCTGGCCAATGATGTTGCTGTTGTAGCCGACGCTTTCATCTACTTCAGGCCGCACGACGAAGTCGCCGACGCGGATACCGAGCGGGTCGTATTCAGGCCGCGCGCGCGACAGCACCGTGGTGCCGAGCTCGTTGCCATAGCCGGCCACCCCCTGTCCGAAATACTCGTCCAACGTGTAGCGATCCGGCATCTGCGCATGCGCCACGAGCGGCGACAGTACCATCGCGGCGCCGGCCACGACCATGTTGCGAATCCGGCACATCCGCAAACGACGAGATTTCATCTGCAACTTCGGAATCTCCCTGAGGCTTCGGATGCGGCGCAGCGCTGTGACAAGATTCACAGAGGATTTAGCATTATGTCATTTGCCGCGGCACCGCCAGCCGCCGCACGCTCGCGTTCTCGTGAGGTAGGCAGGGCAACCTCAAGTGTTGCCCTGCCGCATCGATGCTCAGAACGACCGCTCGTAGACCGTGATGACGTCGCCCGGGCGCACCGGCGTATCCCGATTGGCGCGACCCTCCACCGACTTGCCGTTGACGTTGCGGACGATGCCAACCTCGCTCTCGACCGCGCGATAGGTGAAGCCACCGGCGATCGCGACCGCCGTCACCACTGTCATGCCGGGCTGGTAGGGGAATTGTCCCGGATGCGCGACTTCCCCCAGCACGAACACCGGGCGATAGGCGATCACTTCGACCGACACGCTCGGGTCCTTATAGAGGTTGCGGCTGGTGAGCTGCTGGGTCACCTCGGACTGCAACTGGTCGGTGGTCAGCCCGGCCGCCTTCACCGGGCCGAGCAGCGGCAGGGACACGGTGCCGTCGTCCTTGACGCGGAACTCGCCCGTCAACTGCTCGTCGCCGAAGGTGATGATGCGAACCTGGTCACCCGGCCCCAGCCGGTAATCCGCGTTGCTGGTCGAGGGGATCGGCGGCAGATTGCCTGGACCGCTGCACGCGGCAACGCCCAGCAGCCCCGCCAGTAAAGAAATTGCGAGCATGCGACGCATGAAAAAGCGCACGGATGATTTACTCCTCAATCGCATCATGACCGGCTTTGATTATACCGCAACGTCATCAGCCTCTCATGTCCCTTGTTAATTTCTCGACCGATTGTGAACCGGCGCGTTCGCGCCGGCACGTCGTTCTCGCCTGGATGGTGGCCTGGGCGATGCTGCTGTGGCCGGCGATGCTGAACCGCTATCCGCTCGTGTTCTCCGACACCGGGACCTATCTGTCACAGGTGATCGAGCGGCATCTCGGCTGGGATCGCCCGGTCTTCTACAGCCTGTTGATCCTGCCCCTGCACCTGACGCTGACCACCTGGCCGGTCATCGCGGCACAGGCGGGGCTGACGTTGTACGTGCTGGCGGCGGCGCTGCGCGGCTTCGCCGGCACCGCGCGGCTGCTGCCCGCAACCGTCGCCCTGCTGTCGGTGGTGACGGCGCTGCCCTGGGTGACATCCGAATTGATACCGGACTTCACGACGGCGCTGGACACGATCCTGCTGGCGCTGCTGGTGATCGTGCCGGCACGCTTCCCGCGGTGGGAGCGGTGTGGGTTCGCCCTGATGGCGGCGGCACTGACGGCGATGCACCAGTCGAACCTGCCGCTCGCGGTCGGGCTGGTCGCGGTGCTGCTGCCGCTGCGTGGCTGGCTTGGTGGCACCCGTCCGTTCGGCCGGCGCGGCATGCTGCTCGCGCTGGCGCCGGCGGCGGGGGCGCTGTGCGCGCTCAGCACCGTCAACCTGATCACGCGCGGGAGCGTTTCACCCTCGCCTTATGGCAGCATCTTCATGCTGGCCCGCAGCCTTGAGGACGGGCCGGCCATGCGGACGCTGGAGCGTCATTGTCCGGCGTCCGGCTGGCGGCTGTGCGCCGTGCTGACGGCCGGCCGGCCGGAGAGCGCGGACACCTTCCTCTGGCAGCCGGACAGCACGCTCTATCGCGCCGGCGGCCCGCGCCGCCTGTCCGCTGAGGCGGGCATGATCGTCGCGACAGCGATACGCGAGCAGCCGGGGGTGATGCTGCGGATGGCGCTTCGCAACACGCTGCACCAGCTCGGCATGGTGGCGACCGGCGACGGGCTGAACGCGTGGCCGGACACGGTCACGCCGGTGATCCATCGCGATTTTCCCGCCGCCGAGGCGCGCCGCTACGACGCCGCCCGCCAGACCGGCGGCAGACTCGGCGTGCCGCAATGGTTTCAGGACGTTCAGCACGCGGCCCTGCTCCTGGGCGCTTTGGCAACCCTTGCCGCGCTCGGCCTGATGATCGGGCGCGGGCAGCCGGCAGCGGGCTTGTGCGCGGCGATCCTGGTCTGCCTCGTCGGCAACGCGGCCGTGACGGGGGCGCTGTCGGGCCCACACGACCGGTATGAAAGCCGCGTCGCCTGGCTTGTTGTGTTCGCCCCGGCGGTAGCGGCGATGGCGTTGCGGCGGCCGGGGGCGTCGAGGCTCAGTCCGTTGCCCGGTCAAGTGCCGGCACATATTTCAGGACCCAGCGTTTCGTCAGCATAGGGCCGATCGTCCCGACGAGCATCAGGGCGGCGGCGAACGGCAGGAAGTTCGCCCCGTCCCAGGGGATGAAGCGCAGCAGCACCGCCTTACTCAGCCCGATGAACACCGTGTTGAGCAGGTAGATCACGAACACGTAGCGGCCGAGGATGAGCAGGCTGGCCGCCCGTGCGGGCGGCCCGTGCCGCACCAGCCCATGCACCGCGGGCAGAGAGGCGAGGCCGGCCAGCAACAGCGCCCATTTGTATGGAAAGCCCTGCGCTCCCTCGGTCCACTCGAAGCGAATCCAGCCGAGCGCGACGGGCAGGGCGATCACCACGAGGGCGGCCAGGGCAAGCGGCCAGAGCCGGTCGACCGGCCGCAACCAGCGTGGCCCGGCGTCCGCGGCGATGCCGCCGGCGACGAAAAACACGAAATAGGTGCCGATCCGATCAAGATAGAACCACGGCGGCAGCGGCAGCAGGAACAGCAGCACCGCCACGCCGATCAAGGCAGCGCGGCTGCGGTCGAGCGCCAGCAGTGGCGGCGTGATGACGCAATAGGCGAACAGCACGGCGATATACCACACCGATGTCGCGGGGCTGTGCTCGGTATCCCAGACCAATGCGCGCAGCCCGTGCCACAGGTCGGGCGGCACGTTGTCCACTGGCGCCATCCGCGCCACTGCCAGCTTGCCGAGCAGAATCGCCAGCCCGAACAGCAGGAACGGCAGCAGCAGCCGGTGGGCGCGCCGCCGCAGCAGTCGCGGCCAGCCGGAAAGCGGCGTGCGCGCCGCCCCCGACAGGAACGTGACGTAGCCGCTGAGGTACATGAACAGCGGCATGTGGAACAGGTAGACCGCGATGCGCAGCGGATCATACCAGCCGACGCCCGCGGGCGTGCGGCGGGCCACCAGATGTCCGAACACGACGAGCAGAATCGCGAGCCCCTTGGCCCTGTCGAGATCGGCGAGGCGTGCAGCGGGGCGTGCTCGCGAAATCGCGAATTGGGAAATTGGCATCGATGTGGAGGACACGGGTATTCTGCTCCCAACTCTCGGGGCCGGGTGGCGTTCGCGTGACAGCGGGCGGCGATCGGCCCGCTGGCGCGTTGTTTATCCATGTGGCCCGGTGGCGCAGTTATTCTGCATCGGTCCGCCGCGCTTGCGCGTTCGCATTCGCGCGAGAGTCAGAACATTACGGGAAAGCGTGATGCGGCTGCTGCAGAGCAATGTCTTCTGGACCGGCCTCGAGGCCGGGACATCCGCCGGCCTTTCGTTCGCGTCGGCGTTCATCGTCGCGCGGCTGATCGGCCCGGCGGAGGTCGGCATCGGCGCTGCCGTGGTCGCGGTGCATGTCCTGCTGTGGGTGGTGGTGAACGCGCTGTTCGCCGATCCGATCGTGCAGCGGCTGGAGGTGGATGACACCGAAGCCTCCAGCGCGCTGTGGGCCTCCACACTCGTGGGCGTCGCCGCGGCGCTGCTGCAGGCAGCGGCGGCACTGCCGATTGCCGATGCGATGGGCGACCACCGCATCCTGCCGATGGGTCTGCTGCTCGCGCTGCCGCTGCCGCTGGTGGGGGCGGGCGGCGTCATGCAGGGAATGCTGACGCGGCGCCGCGAATATCGCGTGCTCGCCGGTCGCGCGCTGATCGGCCAGGGCGGCGGCACGCTGGCCGGGGTGGCGCTGGCGCTGCTCGGCGCCGGCGCCTGGGCGCTGGTCGCGCAACAGTTCATCAATTCGATGTTCGGCGCGCTGTCCCTGGTGTTGCGCACGAACTGGCGGCCGCGGCTGGTCATGCACTGGCAGCCGGTGCGCGATCTGCTGCATCTCGGGCTGCCGCTGGTGATGAGCACGCTGGTGCAGCACAGCCGCTACCGGCTGTTCGCGCTGCTGATCGGCGGCACCGCGGGGGCGACCGCGCTTGGCCAGGTCCACATGGCGTTCCGCCTCGTCGATACCGTGCGCGAGCTGGTGAACACGGCGTTCTGGCGCCTCGGCCTGCCGACGATGTCGGAGCGGCAGCGGGACCTGCCGGGGCTGCAGGCCACGATCGCGCGCCTGCTGTCCCTGACCAGCCTGGTGCTGTTCCCGATGTTCGGCGCCATGCTGGTCTCGATCGACCCGCTGGTGCGGCTGCTGCTGGGGCCGGTCTGGGCGCCCTCGGCCGATGCCTCGGTCGTGCTGATCGTGATCACGATGTACGGGTTCCTTTATGCCCCGGCGGGCACCGCGCTGGTGGCGCGCGGCATCACGCGGTTCACGCTGGGCGCGATGTTCTGCATGACGGTGCTGACGCTCGCCGGCGTGCTGGTGATGCACCCGGCGACCCCGCGGGCGGCCGTGGAGGTGTGGGCCGTCGCGCAACTGCTGGTTTATCCGGTGATGCAGTACGGCACGGCGCGGCTGCTGGGCGATTCGGTGTTCCGCCAGATCCGCGCGGGGCTGCCGGCCCTGGCGTTGGCGACTGTCGCAATCGCCGCGGCCTTCCTGGTGCCGCGCGCCTGGGGGCAGCCGCATTCGCCGGTCCTGCTGATCCTGGAGCGGCTTGCCGTCGGCGCAGCGGTCTATCTGCCGGGGGCGGCGATGCTGCTGCGGGAGACCGTGGCAGCGGCCCTGCGCACCGTCGGCATGCGCCGCCGGCCGGCATGAGCGGCGCGTGACCGCGCTGACACATATGCGGGAAAAACTCCCACTTGCGGGCGCCGGGGCGGAGCCAAACCGACACCTGTTGCGTTCAGGCGTCCGTTGGACGGACCGCCGCAGACAGGGACGGCGGCACCGCGATCGGGCGCTAATGGCGGCCAATCCGGATGACGAAATGACGGCAGGCCCCGGGTCTAATCGCTAAGAAGTGGCCGGCTGATTCTTTATCCGTGACCGGAAATGCCGGTGAATCTATCCGATTAT
>JAKAZX010000117.1 GCA_021826485.1 Pseudomonadota bacterium
ACGATCCGGACGCCGCGCGGCTGGCCGGCATCAACGTCGCGCGGGTGGTGATCGCGGTCTATACCATCGCCGGGCTGATCTGCTCCGTCGCCGGCTGGGCGCTGATCGGGCGCATCGGCGCGATCAGCGCGATCTCGGGCGGCACCGCCAATCTGGATTCGATCACGGCGGTGGTAATCGGCGGCACCAGCCTGTTCGGCGGGCGCGGATCGATCGTCGGCACGCTGGTCGGCGCGCTGATCGTGGGCGTGTTCCGCAACGGGCTGGCGCTCGCCGGGGCGAATGCGCTGTGGCAGGAATTCGCCATCGGCCTGCTCATCATCACCGCCGTCGCGATCGACCAGTGGATCCGCAAGGTGTCGGCATGAGCGGGCCGCGGCCGATCCTGTCCGCGCGCGGGCTGATGAAGCGCTACGGCCGGGTGGTGGCGCTGAACGATGCCGAGTTCGATCTCATGCCCGGCGAAATCCTGGCGGTGATCGGCGACAACGGCGCCGGCAAGTCCACGCTGATAAAATGCCTGACCGGTGCGGTGATTCCCGATGCCGGCGAAATCCGGCTGGACGGCAGCCCGGTGCGGTTCCATTCGCCGCTGGATGCGCGCGCCGCCGGGATCGAGACGGTGTATCAGCACCTCGCCCTGTGCCCCGCACTGTCGATCGTCGATAACCTGTTCCTGGGGCGGGAGCGGCGTTCGCGCAGCGTGTTCGGCCGGCTGTTCCGCACGCTCGACCGCGGCGCGATGGAGCGGGAGGCGCGCGCGCAACTCAGCGCGCTCGGCCTGCTGACCATCCAGAACATCCGCCAGTCGGTGGAAACGCTGTCGGGCGGCCAACGCCAGGGGGTAGCGGTGGTGCGCGCCACTGCCTTCGGCAGCCGCGTCGTCATCATGGACGAGCCGACCGCGGCGCTGGGTGTGAAGGAATCACGGCGGGTGCTGGAACTGATCCTGGACGTGAAGCGGCGCGGCCTGCCGATCGTGCTGATCAGCCACAACATGCCGCATGTCTTCGAGGTGGCGGACCGCGTCCACATCCACCGGCTCGGCCGCCGCATCGCCGTGATCGACCCGCGCCGTCACTCCATGTCCGACGCGGTCGCGATCATGACGGGGGCGATGCCGCCGCCGGTCACATCACCAGCACCGGCTTGACGACGGCGCCGCGCTCGGCCGCGTCGATCGCGGCGTTGATCTCGGCGAAGGCAAAGCGGGTCAGCATGCGGTCGAACGGGAATCTGCCGGCGGCGTGCAGCGCGATCAGCCGCGGCAGGAATTCGGCGGGACGGCTTTCCCCCTCGATCACGCCGCGCACGGTCAAACCCTGCGTCATCAGCTTGATCGCATCGAAGCGGTACTCGGCGCCGGCCGGCATGGCACCGACCAGCGCCGCGGTGCCGCGCGGGGCCAGCGCATGCACCGCCGCGGTCGCGACCGCCGGGATGCCGGTACACTCCACCGCGTAATCCGCGCCGTCGCCCAGCAGGTCGCGCACCGCATCCGCGGTCGCGGGCAGCGATGCTGGGTCGATCAGGTCAGTGGCGCCGAAGGATTGCGCCAGCGCGCGTCGCGCCGGCAGCGGGTCGACCGCGACGATGCGCGCGCAGCCGGCCAGCACCGCGCCCAGCACCGCCGACAGGCCGACGGTGCCGCAGCCGAACACGGCGATGCGCGCACCCGGCGGTGGGCGCAGCGCGTTCAGCACCGTGCCCGCCCCGGTCTGCACGCCGCAGCCGAGCGGCGCCAGCATCGCCAGATCGGCATCCGCCGCGACGCGCACCAGATTGCGCGGATGCGCGATGCAGTGCGTGGCGAAGCCGGACTGGCCGAAGAACCGGCCGCCGACGGCGACGCCCTCCGCCCGCAGCGGCGTGCTGCCGTCGCGGCGGCGGGCGGCAAAGTTGCAGGCGAAGAAATCATGGCAGTAGAACGGCTGCGCCGCCCGGCAACTCGGGCAGGCGGCGCAACTGTCATAGCTGAGCAGCACCTTGTCGCCGGCGGCAACCCCGGTCACCGCGGCGCCGACGCGCTCGACGATACCCGCGCTTTCGTGCCCGAGCACCACCGGCAGCGGCACCGGCAGCGCCTGATCGCGACAGACCAGATCGGTGTGGCAGATGCCGCAGGCCACCACGCGGACCAGCACCTCATCGTCGCGCGGCTCGGCGAGTTCGATATCCGCCAATTCCAGCGGTGCGTGCGGCCGGCGGGCAATCGCCGCGGTGATGCGCATGGCGTTCCCCTATAGTGGATCGAACGGCAGGCCGACGTAATTCTCCGCGAGCGCGGTCGCGGCGGCGCGCGAACTGCCGACGAAATCGAGATCGGCAAGATGGATGCGGCGCTCGAACTCGGTTTCCGCCGGGTTGCGGTGCAGCATCGTCGTCATGTACCAGGAAAACCGCTCGCCCTTCCACACGCGGCGCAGGCAGATCGCGCTGTAGCGCGCCAGCAGCGCGCTGTCGTTGCGCTGGTACGCGGCCTCCAGCGCGCGCGACAGTATCAGCACGTCCGCCACCGCCAGATTGAGCCCCTTGGCGCCGGTCGGCGGCACGATGTGCGCGGCGTCGCCGGCGAGATACAGCCGCCCGTACTGCATCGGGTCGCACACGAAGCTGCGCAGCGGGATGATGCCCTTCTGGAAGATCGGGCCTTCGTGCAGCGTCCAGCCGGGGATGTCGAGCCGCGCGTGCAGCTCCTCCCAGATGCGGGCGTCGGACCAGGCGGCGATGTCGTCATGCGGGTCGCACTGGATATAGAGCCGTTGCACCTCGGGCGAACGGGTGCTGAGCAGCGCGAATCCCTCCGCCTGGTTGCTGTAGATCAGCTCGTGCCAGGACCGTGGCGCGTTGGTCAGGATGCCGAGCCAGCCGAACGGATAGACTTTCTGGTACTCGCTGCGCACCGATTTCGGGATCGCCTGCCGGCCCGGGCCGTGGAAGCCGTCGGCGCCGATCACGTAGTCGCAGTGCAGACTCTCCTCGGCCGCACCGCTGCCGCGGCGGAAGCGGATTTCCGGCGCGTCGCCGTCGATCCCGTGGATCGCGGTATCGCTCACGCCGAACACGATCTCCCCGCCCTGCGCGAGCCGCCCGGCGATCAGATCGCGCAGCACCTCATGCTGCGGATAGACCGTCACGCGCTTGCCGCCGGTGAGGTCCTGCATGTCCAGATGCAGGCGCGTCTGGTTCCATTGCAGCGTGATGCCGGTGTGGAAATCGGCGGCCTGCTTCATGCGTCCGTCGATGCCGAGCTCGCCCATCAGATCGACGACCCACTGCTCCAGCACGCCGGCGCGGATCGTCCCTTCCACGTCCTCGCGCGACCGGCTTTCCAGCACCACGGAGGCGATGCTGGCGCGGTGCAGCAGATGCGCGAGGAACAGGCCCGCCGGTCCCGCGCCGATGATGCCGACCTGGGTGCGCATGGTCCCTCCCGTTCAGCGGATGATGCGGCCCGTCGTGGGCAGCACGACATGAAAACCGAGCGGCAGCAGGCGCAGATCGTAGCGCCGCTGCGCCGCGCCCCACAGGCCGCGCGGCGCGAACAGGGCGAACAGCAGCGCCGCCGCACCCAGGCCCACCAGGTACCAGACGCCCAGCGCCCCGAACAGCGTTTCCACCGCGAAGAAGATCACCGCGCCGAGCACCGGCCCCTCGAACGTGCCGATGCCGCCGACCAGCGTGATGAAGATCATGTAGGCGGTCCACTGCACGCTGAAATAGGCGCGCGGCTGGAAGGTGATGGCGGTGGCGAGCCACAGCGCGCCGGCCAGCGCGCAGCCGGCGGCGGCCAGCACGAACACCACCCGCTTGGTCGCCAGCACCCGCACGCCGACCGAGGCCGCCGCCTGTTCATCGTCGCGCACGGCTTGCAGTGACGCGCCGATGCGCCCGCGCAGCAGCAGGAACACGATGCCGAGCAGCGCCGTCATCGCCGCCAGCGCGCACCAGTAGGTATCGGCGCGCCGCGCCGCCGCGGGCACCGCATCGAGCGCGATCAGCGACGTGCCGGTCTCGCCGTTCACCAGCGGGTCGAGATTGACCAGCAGATGCGCAAGCTCCGCCAGCACCCACATGCCGATCGCGAATTCGCCGCCGCGCAACCGCAGCATCACCTCCCCGATCGGCAGGCTCAGCACGCCGACCGCGAGCGCCGCCAGCAGCAGCGCGGCATAGACCGGCACGCCGGCATTCGACAGCAGGATCGCGACGAACGCGCCGAGACCGAAGAAGGCCTGCTGGCCGACCGAGACGAGGCCGCTGTAGCCGGCGAGCGCGTTCCACATCGCGCCGAGGATGACGTAGACGAACAGCGCCGTCAGACGTTCGGTGAATCCCGCCGGAAAGATCAGCGGGCCAGCGGCCAGCACCGCGAGGACGACGGCGATCGCCAGGGCGAAGGCGATGGCAGCCGGCGTCCAGCGCTGCACGGTGATCTGCGTCATGCGGCGCGCACCCGCAGCCAGCGCAGATTGCGCCCGGACAGCCACACGCGCGCAACCAGCGCCGCCAGGAACACCACATGGCCGGCGATCAGGAACAGGTGCGGGCTGATGAAGGCGCCGAGATTCTGCGCCACCCCCAGCACCACGCCGCCCGCCAGCGTGCCCCAGAGCGATCCGAATCCGCCGATCACCACCGTCTCGAACGCGAAGATCAGTTGCGCGCCGCCGCTGTACGGATCGAATGTCGTGCGCATCGCCAGGAACGCGCCCGCCACCGCCGCCAGCGCCATCGCAACGGCGGTGGCGACGGCGTAGACGCGATGCGCGTTGATGCCGATCAGTCCGACAACCTCCGGGTCCTCCGCGGTGGCGCGGATGGCACGGCCGAGCCGCGTGCGGGCGAGAAACAGGTTCAGCCCGCCCAGCAGCGCCACGGCAACGCACAGCATCAGCACATCGAGCCGGCCGACCGTGATGTCGTCAGTCAGTGACCAGCTATCGAACGAGAGGTCGCCGATATAGGGCGACAGCGAGCGGGTGTCGGCGCCGAACTGCTCGAACAGCAGGTTGTCGAGCACGATCGCGAGGCCGAAGGTGCTCAGCAGCGGCACCAGCAGCCCGCTGCGCAGGCTGCGTTCCAGTACCGCGACCTGCAACAGCCAGCCGACCAGCGCCATCGCCGGGACGGCAAAGATCAGGCCGAGCCAGGGCGACAGGCCGGCCCGGTCGGCCAGCACGAACAGCATGAACGCGGCCAGCACCGCGAGGCTGCCATGCGCCAGATTGACGATGCGCATGACGCCGAACAGGAACGACAGGCTGCACGCGATCAGTGCGTAATACCCGCCGAGCAGCACGCCCTGCACGATCTGGTTCAGGAAGATCATGCCCGGCCCTCGCGCAATCCGAAATAGGCGGCCATCACCTGCTCCCGCGTGGTGTCGCGCGCCGCGCCGGTATAGACCACGCGCCCTTCCAGCAGGCAGACCACGCGATCGGCGACGCGCAGCGCGCGCGCGAGGTCCTGTTCCACCAGCACCACCGTCGCCCCGCCGCCGAGCAGCGCGCGCAGCGATTCATAGACCGCATCGACCGCGACCGGCGACAGGCCGAGCGAAACCTCGTCCAGCAGCAGCAGGCGCGGGTTGGTCATCAGCGCGCGCCCGATCGCCACCGCCTGCTGCTGGCCGCCCGAAAGATCGCCCGCGCGGGCGTGCAGCTTGGGCGCCAGTTGCGGGAAGGTCGCCATCACCCGCTCCAGCGTCCAGTTGCCCGCCCGCCCGCGCCCGGCGGCGGCGCGCAGATTGTCCGCAACCGTCATGCCGGCGAACAGCCGCCGCCCCTCCGGCACCAGGGCGATGCCGCGCTGCACGCGCCGGTGGGCGGGCAGCGCGGTCACGTCGTCGCCGGCGAACGTCACCCGCCCGGCGGTCGCGCGGTGGGCGCCGGCGATGCAGCGCAGCAGCGTCGTCTTGCCGGCGCCGTTGGCGCCCACCAGCGCCAGCGTCTCGCCCTCCGCCAGGGCCAGGCTGACGCCGCGCACCGCCTGCAACAGGCCGTGGCGCGCATCCAGCGCCTCAACCGACAGGATGGTCATGCGCCGCCGATCCCAGATAGGCGTCGATCACCGCGGCATCGCGCAGCACCGTGTCCGGCGGCCCGTCGGCGATCACCCGTCCGCCGTCCATGCACACCAGCCGCCCGACCACCTGCACCAGCACATGCACGATGTGCTCGATCCACACCACCGCGACGCCGCGGCCGCGGATCACGCGGATGATATCGACCAGCTCGGCCGCCTCCGCGTCGGTCAGGCCGCCGCCGATCTCGTCCAGCAGCAGCAGCCGCGGCGCGGTGGCCAACGCGCGCGCCAGTTCCAGCCGCTTGCGGTCCAGCAGCGCCAGCGCCTCCGCCCGCCGGTTGGCGAACGGCAGCATGCCGCACAGCCGCAGGCTGTCCACGCAGCGGTCATAGGCCGCCGCGCCGTGCGCGTTGCCGCCGGTGCGCGCCGCCACCAGCAGATTCTCGAACACCGTCATGCCACCGAACGGACGCGGAATCTGATGCGAGCGGCCGATGCCGCGCCGGCAGCGCGCCGGCGCATCGAGGCGCGAGACATCCTGCCCCGCGAACAGGATGTGCCCTGCATCGGCCGGCATGGCGCCGGACAGCACATTCAGCAGCGTGGTCTTGCCGGCGCCGTTCGGGCCGACGATGCCCACCGCCTCCTCTGCCCGGATGGCGAAATCGACATCGCTGAGCACGGTCAGCGCGTTGAACCGCTTGCCGATACCTCGCGCGTCGAGCAGCGTGTCCGCGTCCGGCATCCGCGGGGGATCAGCCGTACGGCAACAGCTTCGCCGAAACCGGGACGTTCCGGTCGGTGGCGTTCTCGGTGATCACGCAGTCCAGCTTGTAGCGGCTGCCACCCTTCGCCTTCACCCACTGCGCCCCGATGATCGGCGTCGCGACCACGTTCGGCACCGGCCCCTTGGTGAAATTGACTGCGCCGACCATCGACGGGGTATCGAGCCGGCTCAGCGCCTGCGCCACCGCCGCCTTGTCCTTCGGATTGCCGCTGGCGCGCAGCGCCGCGAACCCGACATCCAGCAGCGACATCGACGCGCCGAGCTGCTGCGTCCACTGCTTGCCGGCGGCTTTCTCGTACCCGTCGGCCAAGCCGCGCCCGCTCACGCCGGTCAGCGGCGATTTGTACGGCCAGTCCGGATGCCAGTACACCGCGGTGGCAAGGTTGTAGCCGAGCGACCCGACCGCCTCGACCTGCGAGGGGAACAGGCCGGTCTTGGCGATCTGCGCGATCTTCACCATGCGCGCATAGCCCTGCTGCGCCGCCTGCCGCCAGAACGTCACGAAATCCGGCGGGATCGGGAAGGTATTGAAGATCTCGCAGCGGTTCTTCTTGAACAGCGCGATCTGCGCGGAATAGTCGGTGGTGCCGTCCTCGTACGGGCCGGGGTCGATCACGGTGTAGCCGGCCTTCTCCAGCAGCGGCTTCAGATGCGCGCGGATCGCGTTGCCGTCGGCATCGTTGGGATACATCGCGGCGACGCGCTTGTTGGTCGGCAGCAGCGACCACTGGGAGATGTAGGCGTCGGCGAACTGCTCCGTGCCGAAGGAGAACAGATAGGTCCAGCGGAACGGCGACGGCTGGCCCGGCTTGGCGCCGCGGCCGAAATAGAACGCCTCCCACGGCATCACCGTCGCCAGCGACGGCACGCCCGCCGCCTCGCAGGCATCGGAGACCGGGTTGACCACTTCCGGCGTCGAGGTCGCCAGCATCATGTCGATGCCGTCGTTGATCAGCCCCTTCGCCAACTGGCCCGCGCGCGCCGGGTCGGACTGCGTGTCGCGGTCGATGATCTCCACCTTGTAGGTCTTGCCGCCGACGTTCAGGCCACCGGCCAGCGCCTTGCGCGCAACCTCCAGGACATATCCGTCGGTCTCCCCGAACCCGGCGAGCGCGCCGGAGCGCGGGCTGATGAAGCCGACCTTCAGCGTTCCGGCATCCTGGGCGAAGGCGCGCCGGCCGGAGGCCAGCACCAGCCCGGCCGCCCCGGCGGCCAGCACGCCCCGACGCGGCAGCGTCGTCGCACCGATCGGTTCCCGATCGCTCATGTTCGTCTCCCCCATGTTCCGGCGCCGCTCAACCTGCCGGACTCCGCTCGGTTCTGCAACCGCTCGATATCAAACGGCCGGCCGCAGGCCGAGCAGGGCGCGCGCCTGCGCGGCGGTGGCGACCGGGCGCCCGTATTCGGCGCAGAGTTCGGCCACGCGGCGCACCAGGGCGGCATTGCTCGGCGCCAGGGTCGTCTTGTCCCAGCGCACGTTGTCCTCCAGCCCGGTGCGGCAATGGCCGCCCATCTCCAGCGCCCAGTGGTTCACCTCCAACTGGTGGCGGCCGATGCCGGCGGCGGTCCAGGTCGCACGCGGCAGCAGCTTCTTCATCTGCGCCACCTCGAACTCCAGGATTTCACGGCGCGCCGGCAGCGCATGCTTCACCCCGAACACGAACTGCACATGCGGCGGATCGGCGATCAGCCCCTGCGCCACCAGATCGGCGGTGTTGTAGAGCATGGCGAGATCGAACACCTCGATCTCCGGCTTGATGTCGCTGTCCAGCATCGTCTTGGCGAGCGAGCGGACGAAGTCCGGCGGGTTTTCATAGACGATGGTGGGGAAATTGACCGATCCGGTGGCCAGCGACGCCATGTCCGGCTTCAGGTACAGCATCGCCCCGCGCTGCTCCATCGCCCGTCCCCGCCCGCCGGTGGAGAACTGCATGATCATCCCGGGGCAGTGCTTCGTCACCCCTTCCTGCAACCGGGCGAAGCGTTCCGGGTCGGAGGACGGGTTCTCGTTCTCGTCGCGCACATGCACATGCGCAAGCGTCGCCCCCGCCTCGAACGCCTCCTGGGTGCTTTCCACCTGTTCGCCGATCGTCACCGGCAGCGCCGGATTGTCCTTCTTGCGCGGGACGGAGCCGGTGATGGCAACGGTGATGATGCAGGGGTCGGCCATGCTACCCTCCCTTACGGGGCGGCCAGCGCCGCCTCCGCCTCGCGCAGCACGCGGTCGATGAACCGGTCCGCGCTGCCCAGATAATTCGTCGGATCGGTCAGCCGCGCAATGGCCGCCTCATCCAGTTTCGCGGTCACCGCCGGTTCGCGCGCCAGCGCTGCCGCCAGCGGGATGCCCTGGCTCAGCGCCGCGTCGCTGGCGCGGCGCACCACGTGATGCGCCTCCGCCCGGCCGAGCTTCGGGGCCAGCCCCATCATCACCGCCTCGGCGACGATCAGCCCGTGCGTCGCGTCCAGGTTGCGTCGCATCCGGGCCGGATCGACCACCAGCCCTTCCGCCAGCCCGCGCGCGGCGGCGGCGGCGCCGTGCGTCAGCACGAAGCTCTGCGGCAGCGCCAGCGCCTCCGCCTGCCACGGGCCGGTGGCGCGCTCCTGGTCGCCGGCCATCGCCCCCTGCATCACCGGCACCAGCGCCTGCACGGTGCGGGCGGCGGCGATGATGTATTCGGATGCGATCGGGTTGCGCTTCTGCGGCATGGTAGAGGAGCTGCCGCGCCCCTCCACATGCGGCTCCGCCGCCTCCGCCACCTCGGTCTGGGCCAGCAGGATCACGTCGGTCGCGATCTTGGCGAGCGACCCGCAGATCAGGCCGCAGACGCCCACCGCCTCCGCCACCCCGTCGCGCGCCACGTGCCAGGGCGCGGGCGGGGCCGCCAGACCCAGCGCGGCGGCCAGCCCCTCCATCACCGCGATGCCGTCACCGCCGAGCGAGGCGAGCGTGCCGGCGGCACCGCCGAACTGCACCACCGCGACGCGCGGCAGCGCCTGGTCAATCCGGGTCAGGTGATGCAGCAGCGGCATCAGCCAGACCGCGCATTTCAGGCCGAAGGTGATCGGCAGCGCGTGCTGCAGATGCGTCCGTCCGGGCATCACGCTGGCCCGGTGCCGCGCCGCCAGCGCCGCCAGCGCACGCGCCGCCGCGGCCAGTTCGCCCCGCAGCAGGCCGAGCGCATCGCGCAGTTGCAGGGCCAGGGCGGTGTCCA
>JAKAZX010000118.1 GCA_021826485.1 Pseudomonadota bacterium
ACCATCTGTCGAACCAGGCTCTGGCGCCCGATTCCGCCCAGTCGCGCCGCCACGCCGGGCCGATCATCCTGGAGCCGGACGGCAGCATCACCGGCCGGGCGGATGTCGATGACGATACCGACCTGACGCTGCTCGCGGCGCCGGCCCGGCCGGGCTGAGCGGCGCCCCTGCGCGTCAGGCGCCGAACACTGTGCGATAGATGCGCAGCCAGTTGCCGTGCGTGATCTTGGCAACCTCCTCGGCATTGAAGCCGGCGCGGCCGAGCGCGGCGGTGAGTGCGCCGATGCCCTCCACCGATTGCAGCCACTCGGCCTTCGGCACGATTACCGGGCCGCCCGGCCGGCCCGCGCCCGAATCCTCGCCGCGCGTCCAGCGGCCGCGGCGCATCCAGTCATAGTCGGCCAGGGTGAAATTGTGGCTGTAATCGGTGCCGACGCCGACATGGTCGATGCCCATTAAATCCACCGTGCGCTTGACGAGTTCGCACCACGCATCCACCGAACTGCAGTAATGGTCGCCGGTGATGTTGCGATAGGCCGCGCAGCCCAGAACGCCGCCGTTGTCGCGCAGCGCCCGCAACACGTCGTCGGGCTTGTTGCGGGCATGCGGCACCACCGACTGCGCATTGGCATGCGTGATCGCCACCGGCTTCTCGGACGCGCGGATCGCGTCCAGCGAGGTGCGGTTGCCGACATGCGACAGGTCGATCAGCACGCCGCAGCGGTTCATCTCCTTCACCGCCTGATGGCCGAAGCGGGCCAGCCCGGAATCGTTCGGCTCATAGCAACTGCCGCCGATCGCGTTCTGATTGTTGTAGGTGAGCTGGATGACGCGCACGCCCATGTCGGCGAACAGCTCGACGAAGCGGATTCGCCCGCCGAGCAGCTCGGAATTCTGC
Source organism: Pseudomonadota bacterium (assembly GCA_021826485.1). Lineage (GTDB taxonomy): Bacteria > Pseudomonadota > Alphaproteobacteria > Acetobacterales > Acetobacteraceae > JAFKFJ01. Next base: position 899 of record JAKAZX010000118.1, read on the forward strand.
GACCCGAGCAGCAGCGCCATGCGGTTGTCCGCCCGCGCCGCCTCGATGTCGGCGGCGGTGCGGGCGATGCGGACGATATCGGCGTTGTCCCGCTCCAGGTCGCGATAATGCGCGATCTTGTCCATGGTCTCGACGGGGCCTTCCCAGAATCCGGCCGTCACCGTCACGCAACCCACATCGCCCCGTCGCAGCGCCTGGAAAACGTCGCGCGAGAAATACTCGCACTGCAATCCGTCGATGATCATGCCTGCTTCCTTCCCATGCTGCGGGGCGCGACCGAACACGGGCCTGCCGCTTGCGCCGCCATATAGCGCCGCAACCGGGCCTTGCGGAAGTCCAACGGACGGCGCCGTGGCGCCGGCGGGCGCTAATAGGGGATGATCGTGCTCGGGTGGGTCAGCGCCGACTGGATGTAATAGAGGGCGTCATCCCATCGGCCCATGTCCACGGATTGCCGCGCCCGCGCAATTTCCCGGATGGCTTCGGCGTCGTCATAGCCTTCCGGCACGCCATAGGTGGAGTTCACACCGCCCCACGCCTGTTCGGCCTGGTCGAGCGCGGAAACGGTCGCCGCGGCGTCGCGGTGCTGCGCGGCGGTCAATGCGTGCTCCAGGTAGGTATGCGGCAGCTTCGCCTCCTGGGCGGGGTCCAGCGTACACGCCGCGATCGCCAGGGCCACGGCGAGGGCCGCTGTCCGGCGCAGCGTGAAGCTCATGCGCGAGCGCATCTGCTGGTATCTCCCTGTCCCCCGGGTTCCGCTGCCGGGCGCAGCGGCGGCATCGCCATCCTGCGGTCCTGCACCGGCCGTCGCGTGCGGCGTGGTGAGCCTATGCGAAACGGGGATCGCAGACGGGCATGGCGGTTCCGGCCCGTCCGCGGTGCGCAATCGCGCCTGGCGGCACATTCCGGCGGACAGCCTGACAATCCCGACCACGACACCGTCTCCGGCATCCGATGATCACGTCAGATTGTGTGCTGTCCGCGTTAGTCAATCCTGGTCTGCCGGCCAGTCCGGCATGCTGCGTCCTGGCCGGCAGCCCGAAGGCACGATGCGGCAGAGGGACTATTGCTGCGTGCCGTTGGCGTTGGTGGAGGCGCTCGGATGCGCCATCGCGTCACTGAGGTAGGTGTCGGCCTGCTTCCAGTGATGCATCTGCACCGCTTCGCGGGCCCGCGCCATCTCGCGGATCACCGCGGGTTCGGCCTTGCCCACGTCGCGGGCGCCGCGATCCTCGTCGGCGACGCCGCTCTTCAGCAGTTCGTTCTCGGCGTTGTTGATGGCCGTCAGCGCGGTCATCGTACGGTGCTGCTGCACCGCCTGCCGCGCCTGGCTCAGGTATTGTTCGGGTGTCATGCCCTGGGCGAATGCCTGCCCGGCAATCATCAGGCCGACAGCGGCCGCGCCGGCGAACAGCGTCTTGCGCATCCGACATCTCCTCTGTTTGTCATTCGCGACATGGTCACGCGCGAACGCGCGATTCCAGGATTAAAGATTGTATGCTGTCCGCGCTAATCAATCCTGGGCTGCCGGCCAGACCGCCATGCTGCGTCCTGGCCGGCAGCCCGAAGGCACGGTCCGGCGGAGGGCCTATTGCTGCTGTGAGCCGACGGTGCCGGTGCTTCCCGCCGCGCCGTTGGTGGCGGAGGAGGCGCTGGGATGCGCCATCGCGTCACTGAGGTAGGTTTCGGCCTGCTTCCAGTGATGCATCTGCACCGCCTCGCGGGCCCGCGCCATCTGGCGGATCACTGCGGGTTCGGCCTTGCCCACGTCGCGGGCGCCACGATCCTCGTCGGCGACGCCGCTCTTCAGCAGCTCGTTCTCGGCGTTGTTGATGGCCGTCAGCGCGGTCATCGTGCGATGCTGCTGCACCGCCTGCCGGGCCTGGCTCAGGTATTGTTCGGGCGTCATGCCCTGGGCGAATGCCTGCCCGGCCATCATCAGGCCGAAAGCGGCCGCGCCGGCGAATAGGGTTTTGCGCATCCGACATCTCCTCTGTCTGTCACTAGCGACACGGTCGCGCGCGAACGCGCGATTCCGGCCATGTCAGCGCGGCGGCACCGTCATGGTTGCGCGAACGCGCAGTCACGCTGTCGATTTGTCGGGGCAGTCAGCCCGAGGGTGACCGGAGGGTCACAGAACCCCGGCGGCACGCAACCCCTCGATCGCCGCGCGCAGGGCGGCCATCGTGGCTTCCTCCGGCGGGCGGAGCGGGCGGAGGACCGGGCCGACCGGCTGGCCGATCATGGCCATGGCCTGCTTCAGCGGCCCGGGATTCACCTCGGCAAACAGGGCGCCGAGCAGGGGCAGCAGAAGGCGCTGGGCGGCGATTGCCTCCGCCAGCCTGCCGCCGGACGCCGCCTCGAACATCCGCACCCAGTAGGCCGGCAGCAGGGCGGCGGTGGCCAGGATGCCGCCCTTGGCGCCCAGCGCCATGTGGGCGGGGAACAGAGTATCCTCCCCGCTCAGCAGGAAGAAGCCGGGCGGCATGCCGGCGGCGACGGTGTTGAAATGGTGCATGTCGGTATTGCAGGCCTTCATGCCGATGATGGTGCCGTCCTGCGCCAGCCCCAGGATCGTCGCGGCCTCCGTCAGCACCTTGGTCTTGTAGGGGATGTCGTAGAACACGATCGGGCAGTCCACCTCGGCGCGGAAGGCGCGGACGTATTCGGCGATCCCGGCCTGGCCCGGCTGGACGTAATAGGGGGCGATCAGCAGCAGGCCGCTGGCGCCGGCGCAGGCGAAATCGCGCCCGGCGGCGACCGCCTCGGCAAAGCCGGGGGACAGCACGCCGGGGATCACCGGCACGTGCCCGCCGGCCGCCTCCACCGTCACCGCCACCACCCGGGCGCGGGCGGCGGGCGACAGGGCGACGTATTCCCCGGTGCCGCCCAGCGGCACCAGCCCCTGGCACCCGTTGTCCAGGAAGAACCCGACCAGCCGGCGCAGCGCGGTCTCGTCCGGGCCACCGTCGGCGCCGATCGGGGTGGGAAAGGCCGGCATGATTCCGCGCAGGGCAGGGTTCGGCATCGCGTGATCCTCGGGTCGGGGTAAAGGCTCAGCCATGCGCCGCGCGGTCGCGGCGGGAGATGAAGCCCGCCAGCAGCAGCACGGCGGTGATCAGCAGCAGCAGCAGGGTGGAGACCGCGGCCAGCGTCGGATCGACCTGCAGGATGGCGCTGTCCCACATCTGCTTGGGCAGGGTTGCGCCCAGGCCGCCGGTGACGAACAGGGCGATCGTCAGCTCGTCGAAGGAGGTGACGAAGGCGAACAGGAACCCCGCCACCAGGCCGGCCCGCAGCAGCGGCAGGGTGACGTGCCAGAGGGTGCGCCGCCGGTTGGCCCCCAGGCTCCAGGCGGCGTTGTCGAGGCGGATGTCATAGCCCTTGAGCACCGCCATGACGGTGACGACCACATAGGGGATCGCCAGGATGGAATGGCCCAGCACCAGTCCCGCGATGGTCCCCACCATGTCGAGCCGGGCATAGAGGTAGAACAGCGCCACGGCGATGATGATGCGCGGCACAATCAGCGGCGACAGCAGCAGCGCCAGCACGGCCGCGTTGCCCCGGCGCAGCCCGCGCACCAGCCCGAAGGCGGCCGGCACGCCGATCAGCATGGACAGCACCGCCGTCAGCCCCGCGACCTCGAAGGAGCGGACGGTCGCCGCCTGCCAGGTCGCGGAGCCGAGGAACGCCTGGTACCAGCGCCAGGAGAAGAGCTGCGGCGGCCAGTCGAGCAGCGGGATGCGGGTGAAGGAGACGGGCACCATCAGCAGGCTGGGCAGCGCCAGGAACCCCAGCACCAGCAAGCTGAAGCCGAACAGCACCGGCCGCCGGCCTGGCCGCGGCCGGCGTGCCGGCAGCAGCCGGCCCAGCGCGTCGAAGCCGTGGCCGAGCCCGGCGAGCACCGCCGTCCCGGCCCGGGCGAGGCGGCCCGGCGGGCGGCTGCCGGCGCTGCCGCCGGTCAGGCTGGACACGCCGAACAGCCGGTCGAACAGCAGGAAGGCGACCAGCACGGTCGCCACCATCAGCACCGCGAGCGCGCCGGCGAAGTTCCAGTTCAGCAGTTCCTGCACCTGCTGGAGGATGATCTGCGGCAGCATGATCTCGTGCGGGCTGCCGAGCAGGGCAGGGGTGATGAAGAAGCCGAGGGCGGATATGAACACCAGCAGCCCGCCCGCGGCGACGCCGGGCAGCGACAGCGGGAAGTAGATGCGCCAGAACGTGCTGCCGCGCGGCGCCCCCAGCGTCATCGCCGCGCGGGTCAGATCGCCGTCGATCCCCTCCATCACTGCCACCATGGTGACGACGCAGAGCGGCATGAGCGCGTGCAGCATGCCGACCATCACCGCCGGGAAGGTGAACAGCAGCCGCAGCGGGGATTCGATCAGTCCCAGCCCCTGCAGCCACTGGTTGAGCACCCCGTTGCGGCCCAGGAGCACGATCCAGGCGAAGGTGCGCACCAGGAAGCTGGTCCAGAACGGCAGCATCACCCAGAAGGTCAGCCGGGCGCGCAGCCGGTTCCCGCTGGTCGCGATCAGGTAGGCGACCGGATAGCCGAACAGCACGGACAGCAGGGTGGTCCAGCCGGCGCAGCGCAGCGTGATGCCCAGCACGCGCCAGTACAGCGCCCCGTCCAGCAGCCGCTGATAGTTCGCGGTCGTCCAGCCGCCCGCGGGGCCGCGGGCCTCGACCGACAGCAGCAGGAACCGGCCGACCGGGTAGACCATCATCACCAGCAGGAACGCGATGGCGGGGAACAGCGGCCAGGGCACCCCCCGCAAACGGCCACGCAGGGCCGCCAGGCCGGCGGCGCCGGTCATCGGGGCGCCGGCAGCAGCACGGTCTGCGCCGGCCGCCAGCGGACCTGTACGGCCGCGCCGGGGGGCAGGGAGAGCCCGGCCTCATGGGTCAGCCCGGCGACGGAGAGCAAAGTGCCGCCCGCCGATTCGACCGTGGTGCGGGTGACGTTGCCGGTGAAGATCACGTCCCGCACCACTGCTGCCACCGCGTTGCAGCCGGCCTCCACGGGCGCGGCGGCGGCGGCCAGCACCATGCTTTCCGGGCGGACCAGGATGCGGCACGGGCCGGCGCCCGCCGCGTCGCCGGACGCGGCCAGCACCCGCCCGCCCAGGCCGGGGCAGTCCACCAGCGTTTCGGACGTGGAGCGTTGGAGGATGTTGCCCTCCAGCAGGTTGGAGTCGCCGAGGAAGTCGGCGGCAAAGACGCTGCGCGGGCGGAAATACAGATCCGCCGGGGTGCCGATCTGTTCAATGCAGCCGTGGTTCATCAGACAGACCCGGTCCGACATGGTCAGCGTCACGACCTGGGCATCGGTGACGTAGAGCATCGTCGTGCCGAGCTGCCGGTGCAGGCGCTTGATCTCGATCTGGAGCTGGTCGCGCAGTTTCTTGTCCAGCGCGCCCAGCGGCTCGTCCATCAGGATGATGCCGGGGCGGTAGACGATGCAGCGGGCCAGGGCGATGCGCTGCTGCTGCCCGCCGGAGAGCTGGCGCGGCATCCGGTCCGCGACATGGGGCAATTGCACCAGCTCCAGGACCCGCTTCACCTCGGCCTGCACATGCGCCTCTCGCTGCCGGCGCATGCGCAGCGGGAAGGCGATGTTGTCCGCCACCGTCATGTGGGGAAACAGGGCGTAGGACTGGAACACCATGCCGATATCGCGCCGGAACGGCGGATCGCGGGTGGCGTCCCGCCCGTCGATCGCGATGCGGCCGCCATCGGGCAGCACCAGGCCCGCGACCATCATCAGGATCGTCGTCTTGCCCGATCCTGACGGGCCGAGCAGGGTGAGGAATTCGCCCTCCCGCAGATCGAGGCTGGTTTCCTGCAATGCCGTGAACGTGCCGTAGCGCTTCCAGACCCGTTCAAGCTGCAGTTTCGCGGTCATTGCCGGCCGGTCAGCCGAGCAGCCAGTTGTTGAAGCGGTCCAGCGCCGCATCCTTGTTGGCCGCCCAGTAGTCGCCGTCGATCTTCAGGCCGACCTTGTGCCACTCCGGATAGGTGGTCAGGGTGCGGGCGATTTTGTCCTCGATGTACTTGTAGGCATCGGGATTGGTCGGGCCGTTGGTGAGATAGCGGGTGAACGTCGCCTGCCGCTTGGCATCGCAGCAGAACTTCATGAACTGCCGGCAGATGTCCGCGTTCGGCGTGCCCTTCAGGATGGCGAAGACATCGACGCCCCAGATGTTCTGGTTCCAGCTTACATCGACCGGCGCGCCGGCATCCTGCGCGGCATAGACCCGGTTGGCCCAGACCGGCAGCATGTCCACCTCGTCATTGGCCAGCATCTGGGTGGCCTGGGCGCCCGACGCCCACCATGCGTCCACATGCGGCTTGATGCGGTCGAGCGATTTGAAGGCGCGGTCGAGGTCGCAGGGATAGACCCTGGCGGCCGGCACGCCGTCCGCCATCAGCGCCTCCTCCACCGCGTCGAACGGGTATTTGCGCAGGCCGCGGCGGCCGGGAAAGCCCGCAACGTCCCAGTATTCCTTCCAGGACCCGGGCGGGCGCTTCACCTTGTCGGTGCGGTAGCCGATTGCGGTGGCATAGACATCCGAGCCGATGCCGTATTCGTCCCGGTATTCGGCCGGGATATCCTTCACCGCCGGATCGTCGTCCAGCCCGTGCTTCTCGATATAGCCGAATTTGGCGAGGAGCTGCACGGCAGTCTGGCTCATGCCGCCGGCGATATTCCAGGTGTAGTTGCGGGCCTCCACCATGCTCTTGATCTCGGCGGTCGGCTCGGCGGCCGAGACGATCCCGACGACCTCGATGCCGGTGGCGGCCCGGAACGGCTTGTAGAACGCCTCCCCGAACCCCTGGGTGAACGGGCCGCCCGGGTCGCGGACCACGATGCGCTTCCCCTGCGCCTCCGCATCGCGGATCACGAAGGGCGCCGCCAGGGCGGAAAGGCCGCCGAGCCGGAGCAGCGTCCGCCTCGACGACGTGGCCGCGGAAAGGGTCATCCTGACTGCTCCTGATTGCCCGGCGTTTTCGTATAGGATAAATATTTGACGATCCGCCATGCGGAGGCAAGGATCATCTTCGCCCGCGGCGGGCGGACCGATAAGCGGGAGAGGCCATGCCGATCGAACCACCGATCCGGGACGCAGTCGCGGCGATCGTCGGCGCGGGCAACGTGCTGACCGGGGCGGATCTTGCGCCCTATGTCACCGACTGGCGGGACCGCTATCACGGCCGCGCCGTGCTGGTGGCGCGGCCGGGCACCGCCGCGGAGGTGGCCGCCGTGGTGCGCCTGTGCAGCGACCGCGGCATCCCGGTGGTGCCGCAGGGTGGCAATACCGGCCTGTGCGGCGCGGCGACCCCGGATGCCAGCGGGACGGCGATCGTGCTGCGGCTGGACCGCATGAACCGCATCCGATCGGTCAGCCGGCTGGATGGGACGGTGGAGGTGGAGGCAGGCTGCGTGTTGCAGGCGGTGCAGGCGGCGGCAGAGGCGGCAGGGATGTTCTTCCCGCTGAGCCTGGGCGCCGAGGGAAGCTGCCAGGTCGGCGGCAACATCGCCACCAATGCCGGCGGTACCGCGGTGCTGCGCTACGGACCGATGCGTGATCTGGTGCTGGGGCTGGAGGTCGTGCTGCCGGACGGCACGCTGTGCGACTGGCTGACGCCGCTGCGCAAGAACAACACGGGCTATGACCTCAAGCAGTTGTTCGTGGGGTCGGAGGGGACGCTGGGCATCATCACCGCCGCGGTGCTGAAGGTGTTTCCGCGCCCGGCCCAGACCGCGACGGCGATGGTGACGCTGGACGGGCCGGAGCAGGCGCTGACGCTGCTGGAATCGCTGCGCGCCGCGCTGGGTGACCGGCTGTCGTCCTTCGAGGTCCTCAACCGCGCCCAGGTCGAGATCGTGCTGGAGCAGACCGAGGCGGTGGCGATGCCATTCGCCGCTCCGGCGCCGTGGTACGTGCTGATCGAAGCGACGGACACGCTCGATCGCTACGATCTGCGCGAGGCGCTGGAAAACCTGCTGGCCGAGGCGCTGGATGCGGGCACGATCGGCGATGCGGTGGTGCCGGGCAGTGCCGCGCAGGCGGCGGCGCTGTGGAAGGTGCGGCACAGCGTCTCGGAAGGCAACCGGAAGGCCGGCTACGGCGTGACGCACGACACCGCAGTGCCGCTGCGCCATCAGGCGGCATTCGTCCGCGCGGTGGAACGCCGGCTGGCCGCGGAGTTCCCGGACGGCAGACTGCTGATGGTCGGCCATATGGGCGACGGCAACATCCACGTCATCCAGATGCTCGGCGCCGCGCAGGCCGCGACGGAGCAGGGGCGGGATGCGGCGGCGGCCCGCATCAACCGGATCGTGGATGAGGAGACGCTGCGGCTGCACGGCTCGATCAGTGCCGAGCATGGCATCGGCCAGACCAACAAGCGGCGCCTGCTGGAAGCGCGGGGCGAGGCGGATGTGGCGCTGATGCGCGCGATCAAGAGCGCGGTGGACCGCAAGCTGCTGTTCAATCCCGGCAAGGTGTTCGACATGGCGCCGCCGGCCGGACGCGGGGCGCACTGATTTGGATGTGGACCTGACCGAACCGGGCGCGATCGCGGAGGCGGCGGCGGGCGCCTCGCCGGGGCCGGCGCTGGGCGAACGGGTGCGGCGGCTGCGGCGCGAACGGTCCTGGACGCTCGCCCAGGCCAGCCGCTGCACCGGACTGTCGCTGTCGGCGCTGTCCAAGATCGAGCGCGGCGATCTGTCTCCGACGCTGAGCAGCCTGAACAAGATCGCCGCCGGCTTCGGCATCGACGTGGCGACGCTGGTGAAGGGCGACGGACCCGCACCCGCCGCCGGCCGGCGTTCGATCACCCGGCGCCGCGGCGGCGACAGCCTGGCCACCGCCACCTGCCGCAACACCTGGCTCGCCACCGACCTGCGCAACAAGCGCATGCTGCCGATCCAGACCACGGTGACCGCGCGCGACCCGGGCGAATATGCCGAGTGGGCGTGCCATCCCGGCGAGATCTTCGTCTATGTGTTGTCCGGAACGCTGGTGGTCCACTCCACCGCCTATGTCCCGGTGCGGCTGGAGGCGGGCGACAGCATGTACTAC
>JAKAZX010000119.1 GCA_021826485.1 Pseudomonadota bacterium
CGCCGCGGGGCTTGCGTCGCCCGGCCGGACTCCTTAGGACACCCGCTCGGCGGGCGCGTAGCTCAGTGGGAGAGCACCACCTTGACACGGTGGGGGTCACTGGTTCAATCCCAGTCGCGCCCACCATGAAATCAAGGGGTTAACCAGCGACGGGACGGGGGCGAAGCCCCGTCGGAGCGCGAAAATCGGCCGCTGCGGCGACCAGTCTTACTCTTGCGCCTGCGCTGCCCCGGCGCGGACCTGCAGATCGTCGATCACGTCGGTCACGCCCCGCGCCGACCATGCGGCGTTCTCGGCGATGCGGCGCTGGCTCGGCGCGGGCACGCTGCCCGCGAGGGTCACCCGGCCGTCATCGACATCGACGGTGATGGCACTTGCGTCGAGTTCCACGTGGCGCTGCAGGGCCCGCAGCACCTTGTCGCGAATCTCGGTTCCGGGCGACGGCACCGCGCGGACCACGATCCGGTTGTCCACGCCGACCACGCCGGCAAGGCGCTGGATGCTGGCATCGGCCTCGGTGCGCTGATAGTTCCAGTCCACGGCGCCGAGCAGCGTGACCACGCCGTGTTCGACCTGCACCTTGATGTCGGCACCGGGAATCTGCGCGTCCCAATCCAGCACGTCGGCGGCCCGACGGGCCAGTTCGCCGTCGCTGTGCAGATGGGCCGCCGGCCGCCGGACCGCCAGATCGGCCGCGAGGCCGCGCACCCCGGCGACGTGCCAGACCGTGCGCTCGGCGGCCCGCTTTTCCAGCAAGGTGCGGACATGGCCGGTGAGATGCACGATGCCGTCGCGCACGCCGACATGCACATGCGCGGCATCGACATGCGGCGCCCATTCCAGCTCTTCGGCCACGGCGCGTTCGATCCAGGCGTCGTCGCGATGTTCGCCGTTCATGCTCGCGCCCCCCATCAGCCGGCCAGCGCGGCGGCGCCGGGAACCGGTGCGGCGCCCGGCTGCGTCATCGGCGGCACCAGCACCGACGGCGCTGCCACCGCGCGCGGCGCAAACTGTCCATCCATCACCATGCCATGCCACACCGCCAGGATGCTGCGGCCGGTCGCATCGGTGATGAAGCAGAGGCCCTGCGGGCTGAGCGCATACAGCGTCGCCTCCGGATCGCCGATTGTCCGGCGCAGCGCCGCGTTGATCACGGCGAGCGACTCGACCACCAGTTCGACCGACGGCAGCCGCGCATGCTGTGCGATGTCGGCCAGGCGGAACACGCGCAGCCCTTCCGCCGTCATGCCCCCCGGTTCGCGCCCGAGTTCCAGGAACACCGATACCACCGGCAGCATGCCCTGAATCTGCGACAGGATCGCGGTCGCCTGCTCCGGCGTGCAGGCGACAAGGCGGGGTGGCACCGCGACCGGCTCCGACGCGTGCGGCAGGCCGAGCATCTGCCCGATCTGCTGTTCCAGCCAATGCCGCACCTCCGGCGGCGCGGCGCGGATCTGTTCCGGCGCAAGCGTGATTCCAACCATGATTCCACCCCCGTTTGCTGCAACGCCGGATCAGCCGGCGGACTTGATCTCGATCTGTCGGCGCTGCTGCTGGGCCTGCGCCGTCTTGGGCAGCGTGACCGTCAGCACGCCCTTCGTGAACGCGGCATCCACCTTTTCGCGGTCGACATCCTGCGGCAGCGCGAACGACCGCTCGAACACCCCCCAGCTCCGCTCCGTGAGGTAGTAGTTCGCGTCCTTCCGCTCCGCCTCCTGGCGCTTCTCGCCCTTGATGGTGAGCGTGTCGCCCAGCACCGTGACGGTGACATCCTGTTCCGACATGCCGGGCAGTTCGGCCGTGAGCCGGTACGCCGCGGCATCCTCCGCGATGTCCACGGCCGGCGACGGCAGCGCCATGCCGCCATCGGCACCGAAGGCCGGTGTCGCGTCCAGCATGCGGCCGAACGATGGCATTCCGAATGCGCCGGCGAACCGGTCGAACACCCGGTCCATGTCGCTGCGCACCCAGCGCAGCACGTCCGGCATGCGCGCGGGCGCGTTCGGTGCGTGCCTGACGTCCACGGGAGCATTGGCCATTGAATTCGTGCCTCCTCTCATCCGATAGCCCCAAGATGGGCGGCATCACCCTAGGCACCACGGCGCCGCGCGCGTTGACCCACGTCAATGCGGCGGCGGCCGGCCATGACCAGCCTGCGCACGATCACGCGAATGAGCAGGCGCCATGACCGCAGCCCCCCTGATCCGCTGGTTCGAAACGCTCGGCCTGGACGATGTGCCCCTGGTCGGCGGCAAGAATGCCTCGCTTGGCGAGCTGTACCGGGCGCTGCGCGCCGCCGGCGTGCAGGTGCCGAACGGGTTCGCGCTGACCGCCGACGCGTGGCGACAGGCGCTGACCTCGGCCGACGCATGGGGCAAGCTGCGGGCGCTGCTCGACGGGCTGGACGTGACCGACGTCGCACTGCTCGCGTCCCGTGCCGCGGCGGCGCGCCGGATCGTCTACGAGGCGACCGGGGGCGCGGCGCTGCGCGCGGAGATCGTTCGCGCCTATGGCAGGCTGGAGGAGGAATACGGCGCCGGCGTCGCGGTCGCCGTGCGCAGTTCCGCGACCGCGGAAGACCTGCCGACGGCCAGCTTCGCCGGCCAGCACGACAGCTTTCTCAACATCACCGGCGTCGATGACCTGTTCCAGGCCTGCCGGCTCTGCTTCGCCTCGCTGTTCACCGACCGGGCCATCGTCTACCGCGTCAACAACGGGTTCGACCACCTGAAGGTGGCGCTGTCGGTCGGCGTGATGAAGATGGTCCGGTCCGACCGGGCGGCGAGCGGCGTCATCTTCACGCTCGATACCGAATCAGGATTCCGCGATGTCGTATTCATTACCGGAATCTACGGGCTGGGCGAGAACATTGTGCAGGGAAAGGTCGATCCCGACGAATTCTTCGTCCACAAGCCGACGTTGCGGCAGGGCTTCCGGGCGGTGCTGCGGCGCAGCCTGGGCAACAAGCAGTTGCGCATGCGGCTGGCCCCTGGCCACACCGGCAGCACCACGCGCGACGAGGTGACGAGCGAGGCGGACCGCGCGCGGTTCTGCATCGAGGACGCGGATGTGCTGGCGCTGGCCGAGCAGGCCGTCCGCATCGAGGAGCATTATTCCGCCCATGCCGGTCATCCCGTGCCGATGGATATCGAATGGGCGAAGGACGCGGATGACGGCAAGCTCTATATCGTTCAGGCGCGGCCGGAGACGGTGGCGTCGCGCCGCAGTGCCGAAACCTTCGACACCTATGCGCTGACCGGCAGCGCGCCGGTGCTGGTGTCGGGCAAGGCGGTCGGCGAGAAGATCGGCACCGGGCGCGTGCGGGTGATCCACACCGCGGCCGATCTGCGAAGCTTCATTCCCGGCGAAGTGCTGGTCGCCGGCTCCACCAGCCCCGACTGGGAGCCGGTGATGAAGACCGCGGGCGCCATCATCACCGATCATGGCGGCCGTACCTGCCATGCCGCGATCGTCGCGCGCGAACTCGGGGTTCCGGCGGTGGTCGGCACCGGCAATGCCACTGCGACGCTGCGCACCGGCCAGACCGTGACGGTGGCCTGCGCCGGCGGGGAACTCGGCACGGTGCATGACGGTGCCGTGCCGTTCGCGGTGAGCCGGGTGCCGCAAAGCGCGCTCGCGCTGCCGCGCACGGAGATCATGGTCAATCTCGGCAACCCCGCGCTTGCGTTCCGCACCGCGATGATGCCCAACGCCGGCGTGGGGCTGGCACGCATGGAATTCATCATCAGCGAGCATATCGGCATCCATCCGATGGCGCTGATGCACCCCGAACGGATCACCGAGGAGGATCGCGGGCGCATCGCCGCCCGCGCCCGCGGGTTCGCCTCCCCGCGGGACTTCTTCGTCCGCAGCCTGGCCGAGGGCGTCGGCACGATCGCCGCCGCGTTCTACCCGAATCCCGTCATCGTGCGCCTGTCGGATTTCAAGACCAACGAATACGCGGCGCTGATCGGCGGCGCGCCGTTCGAGCCGGTGGAAGCCAATCCGATGCTGGGCTTCCGCGGCGCCGCCCGCTATGCCCACCCGGCCTATGCCGAAGGGTTCGCGCTGGAATGCGAAGCGCTGCGCCATGTGCGCGAGACGATGGGCCTGACCAACCTGCGCATCATGGTGCCGTTCTGCCGCCGCGTCGACGAGGCCAAGCGCGTGCTGGAGACGATGGCGAAGCACGGGCTCGCGCGCGGGCGCAGCGGGCTTGAGATCTTCGTGATGTGCGAGATCCCCAACAACGTCATCCAGATCGACGCCTTCGCAGCCGTGTTCGACGGCTTCTCGATCGGCTCGAACGATCTGACGCAACTGACGCTGGGGGTCGATCGCGACTCGGAAATCGTCGCCTTCGATTTCGACGAGCGCGATCCGGGGATGCTGGAGATGCTGCGGCTCGCGGTGACCGGCGCGAAACGCAACGGCCGGCATGTCGGTATCTGCGGCGAGGCGCCGGCCAACCATCCGGAGATCGCGCGCTTCCTGACCGAGATCGGCATCGACTCGATCAGCGTCAACCCGGCGAGCCTGCCGCGAACGATTGCCATCGTGCGCGAGGCGGAGCAGGCGCAGCCGAAGCGCGCCGCCGAGTGATCCCGTGGGGACGCCCCGGATCGTCACGCTCACGCTCAACCCGGCGCTCGACCTCGCCACCTCGGCCGAGACCGTGCGCCCGACGCACAAGATCCGCACCTTCGGCGAACATCTGGACGCAGGCGGCGGTGGCGTGAACGTGGCGCGCGTCGCCCATGTCCTGGGCGGCGCTGTCGCCGCGATCCTTCTGGCCGGCGGCGCCACCGGGCAGTTGGTCGGCGAGATGCTGACCGAGCAGGGGGTGGCGCATCGGATCGTGCCGACACGCGGGCGCACGCGCATCAGCGTCACGGTGATCGAGCAGAGCAGCGGGCTTGAATATCGCTTCGTGCCCGAAGGCCCCGAAGTGACGGAGGCGGAATGGCGCGCCGCCCTCGACCGGCTGGAGGAGGTTCCGGGCGACTGGCTGGTCGCCAGCGGCAGCCTGCCGCGCGGCGTGCCGGTCTCGATCTACGCGGATGTCGCCCGCAGCGCCGCACGGCGCGGCGTGCGCTTCGTGCTCGACACGTCCGGTCCCGCGCTGTCGGCGGCGCTCGGCAGCGGCATCGCGCTGCTGAAGCCGAGCCTTGGCGAACTGGAGGGGCTGCTCGGGCGGCGCCTGTCCGATCCCGCCGCGCAGGATGCGGAGGCGGCGGCCCTGGTGCGCAGCGGCGCCGCCGGCATGGTGGCGCTGACGCTCGGGCGGGAGGGTGCGGTGCTGGCGACGCGGGACGGCGTGGTGCGCCTCAAGGCCAGCGCGACCCAGGTGCAAAGCGCGGTGGGTGCGGGCGACAGCTTTCTTGCAGCGATGACGCTGGCGCTCGCGCGCGATGCGGCGCCGACGGAAGCGCTGGCCTGGGGCGTCGCCGCCGGGACGGCCGCAACCGGCGGGATCGGCACGGCGCGCCTGGTACGCGCCGATGTCGAAGCGCGCTACCGGGCGCTCATTGCCGGCGCCCGGACGGGTTGATGCAGGTCAAGGCGCGCGGCGCGGATGGCGGCCACGCTCGGAGCATGTCAACACATCGCCGCATGCTGATCGTGGTCGCCGACGGAGAGCATGCCCGTTTCGTCCGTGCAGCTGCCGACGGCGCGCTGCACACGGTGTCCGCGATCGACTCGACGGCCGCACGGAAGCAGTCGTCCGGATTGGGCAGCGACCGCCCGGGGGCTACGTTTCACAGCGACGCGAGCGTCCATCACTCTCTCTCGCCGCGCAGCGATCCGCACATGCTTGCCGAGGAGCGGTTCGCACAGATGCTCGCGCGCGAAATCGGGATCGCGATGGACCATGATCCCGCCGGCGAATTGGTGCTGGCGGCGCCGCCGCGCATTCTCAACGCCATCCGCGAACGGCTTGCGGATGGCATCGCCGCACGGATCGTCGGGATGCTGGGCAAGGATCTGACCAAGGTGCCGGACCAAGCGCTCCGGTCCCATCTGCGCCATTGGCTGGACGCGCCGCCGCGCACGAGTTGAACCGGACAGCACCGACGTCGCCGCCCATGCGCTGATCGCCGCGACCGATTTGCCGGAGGGGGAGGAGCATGAAGCATCCGGACGACATGACCCCCGCGGTCGATCTCACCGCCGCACCCGGGACCGGCCCGATACCCGTCCGCCGGCCGGAATGGCGCAACCTGCTGCCGCCCTGCAACAACGCCTGCCCGGCGGGCGAAGCCGTGCAGAGCTGGCTCGCGCTCGTGCGGGCGGGCGAGTACCGGCAGGCGTGGGAGGCGATCCTGCAGGACAATCCGCTGCCGGCGGTGCATGGTCGGGTCTGTTATCACCCTTGCGAAAACGCCTGCAACCGCGACGCGATGGACGAGGCCGTCAGCATCCACGCCGTCGAACGGTTCCTCGGCGACATGGCGCTGGAGAAGCACTGGCTGCCCAGGTTCGCGGCGCCGCCATCGGGCCGGCGCGTGCTGGTGGTGGGGGCCGGGCCAAGCGGCCTGTCGGCAGCCTATCATCTGGCACGGCTCGGCCACGGGGTGGAAATCCGGGACGCCGGCCCGCTGCCGGGTGGCATGCTGCATTTCGGCATCCCCGCCTACCGGCTGCCGCGCGCGGAGCTGCTGCGGGAAATCGCGCGCATCGAGAGTCTCGGAGTGGCGATCACGCTCGATCACAACGTCGACGATCTACACGCCGAAATGCGGGCGGGCGGATTCGCCGCCGCCTTCGTCGCCGTCGGTGCGCATGTCTCCCGCCACGTCGACATTCCGGCGCGCGACGCGGCCCGCGTGCTCGATGCGGTCGGGCTGCTGCGGAGCGTCGCGTCAGGCGAGCCGCCGCTGCTCGGACGGCGGGTCGTCGTGTATGGCGGCGGCAACACCGCGATGGATGCGGCGCGAACGGCACGAAGGCTGGGCGCGGAGGATACCGTGATCGTCTATCGGCGCGACCGCGCGCACATGCCGGCCCATGCGTTCGAGGCCGACGAGGCGCTCGCCGAGGATGTCCACATCCGTTGGCTGACGACGATCCGCGACATCAGCGGCACGGCTTTGACGGTCGAGCGCGTGACGCTCGATGGCGACGGACGACCGATACCGACCGGCGAGGTGGAGACCCTGGCGGCCGACTCGGTGGTGCTGGCGCTCGGCCAGGACGCCGACACGGCGTTCCTGCGTCAGGTGCCGGGCATCGCGTTCCGCCCCGACGGCGTCGTGGAGGTCGGGACCGACATGATGACCGGTGCGCCGGGCGTCTTCGCCGGCGGGGACATGGTGCCGAGCGAACGCACGGTGACGGCGGCCGTCGGGCACGGCAGGAAGGCCGCCCATCATATCGATGCATGGCTGCGCGGAGCACAGTACCAGGAGGCGGAGCGCCCTTCCGTCGTGAGCTTCGCCATGCTGCACCTGCCGGTCTACAGCGACGCCGCACCCGCCGTGCAGCGGGAACTGGCGGCCTCTGCCCGGCTGGAAGGTTTTGCCGAAATCGTGGCCGGACTGGCGGAGCCTTCGGCACGGCGCGAGGCCGGGCGCTGCCTTTCCTGCGGGGTCTGCTACGAATGCGACAATTGCTACGCCGCCTGCCCGGAGCAGGCGATCGAACGGCTCGGCCCCGGTCGCGGCTACCGACTGATCGAAGGCGCGTGCACCGGCTGCGCGGTCTGCTTCGAGCAATGTCCGTGCAGTGCGATCACGATGATTGATGTCGCCGCGCGACCGGACCCCACCCAAGCAGGAGCCGGATGATGCGTGCAGCCATGGATGGCAACACCGCGGTGGCCCATATCGCCTATCGGGTCAACGAGGTCTGCGCGATCTATCCGATCACGCCCAGCTCCACGATGGCGGAGCTGACCGACGAATGGTCGAGCGCCGGCATCCGCAACATCTGGGGCAATCTGCCCGTCGTGCAGCAGATGCAGAGCGAAGGCGGGGCCGCAGGGACGGTTCACGGGGCGTTGCAGGCGGGTGCCCTGACCACGACCTTCACGGCGTCCCAGGGCCTGTTGCTTATGCTGCCCAACATGTTCAAGATCGCGGGCGAGCTGACCTGCACGGTCTTCCATGTCGCCGCGCGCGCGGTCGCAACCCAGGCGCTTTCGATCTTCGGCGACCATAGCGACGTGATGGCCGTACGCAGCGCAGGATTCGCGCTGCTCGCGTCTGCCTCGGTGCAGGAGGCGCATGACGGCGCGTTGATTGCCCAGGCGGCCACGCTCGCCTCGCGCGTGCCGTTCCTGCACTTCTTCGACGGTTTCCGCACCAGCCATGAGATGAACACGCTGGATCTGGTGCCGGACGCCGACATTCGCCGCATGATCGACGACGATCTGGTCCACGCCCATCGGCGCCGCGCGCTGGACCCGGAGCGGCCGGTGGTGCGCGGAACGGCGCACAACCCGGATACGTTCTTCCAGGCCCGCGAAACCGTCAACCCGTTCTACGTCGCGGTGCCGGCAGCGGTGCAGGCGGCGATGGATCGGTTTGCCGCCCTGACCGGGCGGCAGTACCACGTCTTCGACTACTACGGCGCACCGGATGCGACCCGAGTCGTGGTGATCATGGGATCGGGTGCCGAGACGGCGCGCGAGACGGCCGCCGCACTGGTCGCAGCCGGCGAGAGGGTCGGGGTGGTCCAGGTACGTCTGTTCCGTCCCTTTGCCGCTGCCGCCTTCATCGCGGCGCTGCCGGCGACCGTGCGGAAAGTAGCGGTGCTGGAGCAGACAAAGGAGCCGGGAGCGAGCGGCGAGCCGCTGTATCTGGATGTGGTGACAAGCCTCGTGCAGGCTGTGGCGGGGGGTTCCCGGATGACGCTGCCGCACGTGATCGGCGGGCGCTACGGGCTTTCATCGAAGGACTTCCCGCCGCAGCTTGTCAAAGCGGTGTTCAACGAGTTGGCGAAGCCGGCGCCCCGGAACGGGTTCACGCTCGGGATCGTCGACGATGTCGGCGGCACGCATCTAGCCCCGGACGCCGGGCTCGAACTGCCGCTGCAAGACGCGGTCGAGGCCGTCTTCTACGGTCTCGGCTCGGATGGCACCGTCGGCGCGAACAAGAACAGCGTCCGGATCATCGCCGAGGACGCCGGGCTGCACGCCCAGGGCTACTTCGTCTACGACAGCCACAAGTCCGGGGCGCGGACGGTTTCCCATCTGCGCTTTGGTCCGCATCCAATCCATGCTCCCTACCTGATCCGCAAGGCCGGCTTCGTCGCCTGCCACCAGTTTGGCTTCGTCGAGCGCATCGACGTGCTGCGGCTCGCGGCCCCTGGCGCCGTGTTCCTTCTGAACAGCCCTTTCGCAGCAGATGAGGTCTGGGACCATCTGCCACGCTCGATGCAGCAGCGGATCATCGATCTCGGCCTGACCATGTTCGTGATCGATGCCTCGGGCATCGCCGAAAGCGTGGGTCTCGCTGGCCGGACCAATACGATCCTGCAGTCCTGCTTCTTCGCCATTTCGGGGGTGCTGCCGCGGGAGGAAGCGGTGGCGCAGATCAAAAAGGCGATCGAGAAGAGTTACGGTCGCAGAGGTGCATCCACTATCCGCAGGAACTTCGCCGCTGTCGACGCGGCCCTGGCAGGTCTGCAACGGGTGACTGTCCCGGGCCGCGCCACCAGCAAGTGGGACCGTGCCGCCTTGGTGCCCGCCGACGCGCCGTCCTTCGTCCGGCATGTCACGGCGCGCATGATCGAAGACCTCGGCGATGAAATCCCCGTCAGCCTGATGCCGATCGACGGCACCTTCCCGGTCGGCACGGCCGCATGGGAGAAGCGCAATATCGCCGAGATGGTGCCGTTGTGGCAGCCGGACCTGTGCATCCAATGCGGCCTGTGCGGGTTCGTCTGCCCCCACGGGGTGATCCGCGGCAAGTACTACGACGCAAGCCGGCTGGAAGAAGCACCGGCCGGATTTCCCTCGGCGCCGATCAATGTC
>JAKAZX010000120.1 GCA_021826485.1 Pseudomonadota bacterium
ACGCTGCTGGAAAAAAGCGGCGTCGATGCGCGCGCCTGGCACGATCTGATGGCCAGGTCGCTGTTCGCCTGCCCGATCTACGCCAATTACGGCCGCTTCATCCTGGACCGCGCGTTCAGCCCGCCGGGGTTCCGGCTGGTGCTGGGCGCCAAGGACGTGGGCCTGACGGTGGCGGCGGGGCAGGAGAAGCAGGTGCCGATGCCGTTCGCCTCGGTGCTGCGGGACCGCTACCTCTCCGCGGTCGCGCAGGGGCGGGGCGAGCTGGACTGGACGGCGGTGGCGCTGAACGTCGCCGCCGACGCCGGCATCAGCCGGTAGGGGACACGATCCGCCCGCCGGGCAGCGGGGCGGCCACCCCGGTCGTGCCGGGGAAACTGAGCGGCAGGCCCCCCCGCACCCGCACCGCCAGCAGGGCGAAGCACTGCGCCTCCAGCGCGTCGCCGTCCCAGCCCACCGCCTCCACCGGCGCGACCGGGGCGGGCAGGCGCGCCGCCAGGGCGGCCATGATCGCCAGATTGTGCCGCCCGCCGCCGGCCACCAGCCAGCGCCGCGGCGGCGCCGGCAGGGCGGTGCGCGCGACCGCGCCGGCGATGAAGGCGACCAGCGTCGCCGCGCCATCGGCGGCGCCGAGGGCGGCGATGCCGCTGGCCGCGAGCGACGCGGCGAAATCCAGCCGGTCGAGCGATTTCGGCGCCTTCCGGGCGAAATACGGATGCGCCAGCAGCCGCGCCAGCACCGCCGCGTCGGCGCGCCCCGCCAGCGCCAGCGCGCCGTCCCGGTCGCAGGGGCGGCCCAGATGGCGCGCCGCCCAGTCGTCCAGCGGTCCGTTGCCCGGCCCGGTATCGCAGGCGAGCAGCGTGCCGTCGGCGCCGAGGAACGTCACGTTCGCCACCCCGCCGATGTTCAGCACCGCCAGCGGCTTCTCCAGCCCTGCCGCCAGCGCCGCGTGGAACACCGGGGCCAGCGGCGCGCCCTCGCCGCCGGCCGCCACATCGGCGGCGCGGAAATCATGTGCGACCGGCAGGCCGCACAGCCGGGCGAGCAGCGCCGCATCGCCGATCTGCCAGGTGCGGCGCTGCTGCGGCCGGTGCAGGATCGTCTGGCCGTGCAGGCCGATCAGGTCGGCCGGCTCGCCCAGCGCCGCCACCGCCTCGGCATGGCGCAGGGTCAGCCGGTGCGTCGCGTCCAGCAGCGCCGGATCGTCCGTGGCCAGATGCGGCGCCCGGTCCAGCAGGCGGCGCAGGTCGTCGCGCAGCCGGTCGTCATAGGGCAGCGTCAGCGACCGGCCGAAGCGTGCCACCCTTGCGCCGTCCGTCTCCAGCCAGGCGGCATCGACGCCGTCCAGCGAGGTGCCGCTCATCAGCCCGATCGCGCGCAGCATTTTGCCTCCTCGGCCGGTATGCTAGGGAACGCCGCCATGGCGACCAGCGAATTCCTCATCGAAGCCACCGCGCGCGGCTTCGTCCATCAATGCACCGACCCGGCGGCGCTGGACGCCGCCCTGCGCGGCGGGACCGTTGCCGGCTATATCGGCTTCGACTGCACCGCCGACAGCCTGCATGTCGGCAGCCTCGTGCAGATCATGCTGCTGCGGCTGATGCAGCGCCACGGCCACCGGCCGGTCGTGTTGATGGGCGGCGGCACCACGCGGATCGGCGATCCCTCCGGCAAGGATGAATCGCGGCAATTGCTGTCGGATGCGCAGATCGCCGCCAACATGGCCGGCATCCGCCGCGTGTTCGAGCCGTTCCTGCGCTTCGGCGATGCCGCGCCGGCCGCGCTGATGGCGAACAATGCCGACTGGCTCGATCCGCTCGGCTACATCCCGCTGCTGCGGGAGGTCGGCACGCATTTCACTATCAACCGGATGCTGACCTTCGATTCGGTGCGCCTGCGGCTGGAGCGCGAACAGCCGCTGACCTTCCTCGAATTCAACTACATGATCCTGCAAGCCTATGATTTCCGCGAACTGCATCGGCGCCACGGCGTGACGCTGCAGATGGGTGGGTCCGACCAGTGGGGCAACATCGTCTCCGGCATCGAACTCGTGCGCCGCACCGAAAGTGCCACGGTGTTCGGCCTGACCACGCCGCTGATCACCACCGCCTCGGGCGCCAAGATGGGCAAGACCGCGCGCGGCGCCGTGTGGCTGACCGCCGATCGCATCAGCCCGTACGAATACTGGCAGTTCTGGCGCAATACCGAGGATGCGGATGTCGGCCGCTTCCTGCGCCTGTTCACCGATCTGCCGCTCGATGAGATCGCGCGGCTGGAGGCGCTGGGCGGCGCCGGGATCAACGCGGCGAAAGCGGTGCTGGCGACCGAGGCGACCGCACTCGCGCATGGCCGCACAGCGGCGGAGCAGGCGGAGGCGACCGCCCATGCCACCTTCGCCGAAGGGCGCACCGCCGACACGCTGCCCAGCGTGCAGGTCGCTGCCGCCGAACTCGCGCAGGGGATTCCGGTGTTCGCGCTGCTGGTGACGGCGGGACTCGCCGCCTCCAACGGCGAGGCGCGCCGGCTGATCCGCCAGTCCGGCGCGCGGCTGAACGACGAGATGCTGTCCGACGAGGCGCTGCCGGTGACGACCGCGCATCTGCGCGACGGCGCGATCAAGCTGTCCAAGGGCCGCAAGCAGCACGTGCTGGTGCGGGCGGAATAGGCGGCGCCGGCGCGGCACGGCTACAGGCCGAGATAGGCGGCCTGCACCTGCCGGTTGTTCGCCAGTTCGGCGCTGCTGCCCTGCAAGACCACGCGCCCGCTTTCCAGCACATAGGCGCGCTGCACCAGCGCCAGCGCGCGGCCGGCATTCTGTTCGACCAGCAGGATCGCCGTGCCCATCGCGTGGATTTCCCGGATCTTCTCGAAGGCGATGTCCGTCACCACCGGCGCGAGGCCGAGCGACGGCTCATCCAGCATCAGCAGCCGCGGCTTCAGCATCAGGCCGCGGCCGAGCGCCAGCATCTGCTGTTCGCCGCCGCTCATCGTGCCGGCAAGCTGGCGGCGGCGTTCGGCCAGCACCGGGAAGAGGGTGAACACGAGATCGAGCGTGCGCCGCCGCTCCGCCCGCGCGGCCGGGATGTAGGCCCCGATCTCCAGATTCTCCTGCACCGTCAGTTCGGGAAACACCTGCCGCCCTTCCGGCACATGGGCGATGCCGAGTTCGGTGATCCGATAGGCCGGCATGGACGCGATCGCAGTGCCGCCGAACGTGATCGCGCCCCCGGTCGGCCGCACGAGGCCGGAGATCGCGCGCAGCGTCGTGCTCTTGCCGGCGCCGTTCGCACCCAGCAGGCCGACCGCCTCGCCCTCGCCGACGGTGATGCTCACGTCATGCACCGCGGGCACCGAGCCATAGCCGGCGCTGACGCCCGCGACCGTCAGCATGCGCCACCCCCGGATGCGGCGGCCTGCGCGTAGCCGGTGCCGAGATAGGCGCGGATCACGCCCTCGTTCGCCATCACCTCCGCGGGGTCGCCGTCCGCGATCTTCTGGCCGTGGTCGAGCACGACGATATGGCGCGCCAGCGCCATCACGGCGCGCATCACATGCTCGACGACCACGACGGTCAGGCCGCGCCGCGACAGTTTCTCCACCAGCGCGACGGCCTGGTCGATCTCCGCCGGGTTCAGCCCGGCCATCACCTCATCCAGCAGCAGCAGGCGCGGGTCGGTCGCCAGGGCGCGGGCCATTTCCAGCCGGCGCTGGTCGATCGTGGTCAGGTCGCGCGCCGGCACATCCGCCCGCGCCGCAAGGCCGACGAAGTCCAGCACCTCGCGCGCGCGCATCTCCGCCCGGTCGGGTTTGCGGTGGCGCAGGAACGCGCCGGTCATCACGTTCGCCAGCACCGTCATCCGCCCGAACGGCCGCGCCACCTGGAACGTCCGCGCGAGGCCGTGTGCGCAGACCTCGTGCGGCCGCAGGCCGACCAGCTCGCGGCCGAAGGCGAGCACCGATCCCGCATCGGGCCGGAAATAGCCGGTGATCAGGTTGAAGCTCGTGGTCTTGCCGGCACCGTTCGGCCCGATCAGTGCAAGCGTCTCGCCCTCCCGCACCGAGAAGCTGACATCCTGCACCGCGCGCAGGCCGCCGAACCGCTTGCTGAGATTGCGGACCACCAATGCCTCAGCCATCGATCGGCGCCGCCTTCGCCGGTGTGGCACCGGCGCGCAGCAGGCGCCGGTACACGTCTGTCAGGACGCCGAGCAGCCCGGCGGGACGCCACAGGATCACGGCAATCAGGATCAGGCCATAGACCGTCAACTGCACGCCGCCATGGCTGCCGCCGAGCCAGCTTTGCAGCAGTGCCGACGTCGCCTCCAGCAGCACCGTGCCGAGCACGGGTCCCCACAGCGTGCCGATCCCGCCGACGATCGACACCAGCGCCGCTTCGACGGAGATGTTGAAGCTGAACGCCGTATTCGGGTCGATGAAGTAGATGTACTGCACATAGAACGTGCCGGCCAGCGCGGTCAGGAAGGCGCTGACCAGATAGATGTTGCGCTTGATCCGCAGGGCGTTCACCCCGACCGCCTCGGCGGCGTCCTCATCCTCGCCGACGGCGACCAGGTAGTAGCCGATCCATGACCGCTCGATCCAGGCGGTGATCGCCAGCCCGATCGCCAGCAGCGCGAGTGCGATGTAGTAGTACGCGCTCTTGGCCTCGAACTGCATCATCAGCGGCGCATTGCCGAGATCGGGGATCGTCGTGCCCTCGGCGCCCCAGGCGAAATCACGGAATTTCAGGAACAGCAGCATCAGCACCTGCGCCGTCGCGATCGTGGCGATGGCGAAATACGGCCCGCGCAGGCGAAAGCACAGGCTGCCGATCGGCAGGCTGGCCAGCATCGCCACGATGCCGCCCGCCGGCATGCCGATCCAGGGCGAGACGCCGAAGCGGATTTGCAGGATGGTCGAGGTATAGGCGCCGAGCCCGAAATATGCGGCATGCCCGAGGGAGAGCTGCCGCGCATAGCCGCCGATCAGGTTCCAGGCGACGCCGATGAAGGCGAACAGCAGCACGCGGATGAAGATGTCGATGGCAAAGTCGTTCGACACGATCTGCGGCAGCACGAGCATCGCCAGTATCAGCGCGCCCAGCCACAGCCCGCCGGAACCGCGCGGCCGGCGCATCAGCGGGTCCAGCCCCCGAACAGGCCGCTCGGCCTGACCGCGAGCGTCAGCAGCAGCATCGCGAACACCACGATCAGGCCGGAATCGGCGCCGACGAACTGGATGCCGAGCGATTCGGCGACCCCCATCATCAGGCTGGCGATCAGCGCGCCGGTGACATTGCCGAGCGTGCCCAGAACCACCGCCACGAACGCCATCAGCACGAACACCTGCCCGACCATCGGATAGGCCGGATAGAACGGCATCAGCAGCGACCCCGCAGCCCCGGCGAGCGCCAGCGAGACGCCGACGGCGACGGCAAAGACGCGATCGGGATTGATGCCCATCAGCATCGCCACGTCGCGGTTCTGCGCCGCGGCGCGCATCGCCTTGCCGAGATCGGTCGCATGCAGGAACACCCAGAGCACGAGGCTGAGCACCATCGCGACAACGAAGGCGATCAGCTTCGCCACCGCGACCGTGATGCCGCCGAGATGGATCGCCGCCTCGGAATACGGGGTTTCGACCGTCCGGTAATTGGCGGTGAACAGCAGCAGCGCCACGTTCATCAGCAGCAGCGACAGTGCGAAGGTCAGGAAGATCTGCGGCATGTCGCCCAGCGCCAGCACCCGGCGGATCAGGAAATGCTGCAACAGCATGCCGATCACGAACAGCACCGGCATCGAGACGGCCAGCGACACCAGCGGGTCGATGCCGAACCTGGTGGCCAGGAAGAAGCTGATATACATGCCGATCATCACGAATTCGCCCTGGGCGAAATTGACGATCTTCACGACGCCGAAGATCAGCGTGACGCCGATGCTGACCAGTGAATAGATGCCGCCGATCAGCAAGCCGTTGACGATGGCCTGTGCCACTGCGGTCAGCATCGGCGCGCCCGGCGGGCTACGGCTTCAGCAGCGGTGAATGCGCGTCCGCCGCGGGAAACACGGTCGCCAGATCGCCGTGCTGCCATTGAACGCCGACCGGATGGGCGTAGATGTTCTTGCCGTCCGGGCCGAACTTGACGCGGCCGCCGGGACACATGGCGGCATGCCCTTCCGTCAGGTCGAGCGTGGCGAGCGCGTCGCGCACCTTCTTCGGATCGGTGGAGGCCGCACGTTCCAGCGCGGCGGCGATCATGAAGGTCTGCGCCACCAGTCCGCCCGCATATTCGAACAGGAATTCGCCGTACTGCTTCTGGTACGCGGCGTTCACCGCCTGTGCGTCGGCGTCGATGTCGTGGTTCCAGTGCGCGACGCCCAGCAGCCCCTCCGCCAGCGTGCCGACATTCTTGTAGAAATCGGGGATCACGAACCCGCCGGAACCGCCGTTGATCGCGATGTCCAGCCCCACCTGCTTGATCGCGCGGACGATCAGGATCAGGTCGTTGAGGTAGGACACCGGGAACAGCATGTTGGCGCCCGACTCCTTGACCTTGTTGATCAGCGGCGCGGCATCGGTCAGTCCCGCCGAATATGGCTCGAACAGCACGATCTCGACGCCTTCGGCCGGCGCCTGTTCGCGCAGGCCGTTGGAGGTGGAGGTGCCGAAGGCGGTGTTCTCGAAGATCACGGCCACTTTCGGCTTGTCGCTGACCAGCCGCGCCATGCGGAGCTGCGCCTGGGCGAACTGCGATGCGCGCGCGAACGGCGTGAAGGTGTAGCGGTGGCCGCGATTGAGCTGGTCGGAACTGGAGCCGGTCAGCAGCGGGATTTTCGCGCGTTCCGCCACTTCGCTTGCGATCAGCGTCAGCGCGCTGGCGAAGCAGCCGTGGATCGCCGCCGGCCGGTAGCCGCTGATCAGCCGGTCGGTTTCGGTGCGCGTGACGGTGGTGTCGCTCTGCACGTCCGAGACGATCAGCTTCAGCCGGGCGCCGCCCAGTGCCTTGATGCCGCCGGCGTCGTTGACCATCTGCACCGCGAGCGTCGCGGCATTGACGCAGCCCTGGCCGATCTGCGCGAAACTGCCGGTGACCGGATACAGCGCGCCGATATTGACCACGTCGGCGGCGCAGGCGCGCCGTGACGTGCCGATCGCGCCGGCGGCCAGCACGGCGCCCGCGGACCGCAGAACGAACTCCCTGCGACCGCGCGGCAGGGGCGATGCCTGTTGCCCGGACGATGCCATCCCCTCTCTCCGCCGTGTCGGATCGTCGCTTCTGCGGGCGCGCTGCGTCATGCGTCCGGCGACGTGGCGCCATCGTAGGGCACAGGCCGGCCGGGGTGTCAACGCCGCGGCCGCGGGCTGCGCCGCCGGCCTACAGCCCGGTCACGAATTTCGCCATCACCACGATGATCGCCACCTGCAACGTGCCCTGGAACGCCACCGCATAGACGTAGCGACGCATCAGCCGGCCGATCCGCGGCAGGTCCGGCGCCGGCTTGCGCATTTCCAGATAGACGAACAGGTTGGTCGGCAGCAGCACGCCCAGGCCCTGCACGGTCAGGACGGTCACGATCACCAGCGCCGCCGCGACCCAGCCATAGGCGGGCCAGGGCACGTCGAGCAGGCCGAGCTGGCGGGCATGGAACCAGCCGGCGGTGCCGGTGATGATCGACAGCGTCGGCATCAGGAACAGGGTTTTCGGCATCAGCCGCAGGATCATGGCGCGCCGCGCCTCCGGCGGCAGGCGGCGCATGATCGGGCCGACCACGAAGCCCATGAACAGGTCGATGCCGGTCCACAGCACGCCGCACATGACATGCAGGAAGTTCAGCGCCCAGCGGTTGTCCAGCGCGATCACCGCCGCCAGCACGGCGAAGGCGAGGGCCATCCACAGCAGGTTGCGCAGGTCGATGCCCGGCACTTCGGCGGCGCCGGTGATTGCCGCTTGCGACATGATCCGTTCCCCCACGGTCCGCAGCGTGGCGAATTCGTAAGGCAACCGCACCGGCCGGCGCAAGCGATCATGCGCCCGCTTCCCCCCGCCCGGCCGATCCGGCAGACTGCCCCGATGTCCCGGCGCAATCTGGAGATCACGCCCGAACTGATGCTGCGCGCCTATCGCGCCGGGCTGTTCCCGATGGCGGAAACCCGCCGCGGGGAGCGGCTGTACTGGCTGGACCCGGAGCGGCGGGGGGTGCTGCCGCTGGACACGTTCCACCTGCCGCGCCGGCTGCTGCGCACGCTGCTGTCCGACAGTTTCGCCGTCACCGCCGACGGCGATTTCGCCGCCGCCATCGCCGGCTGCGCGGCCCTTGCGCCGGGGCGGGAGGATACCTGGATCAACGGCGAGATCGAGCGCCTGTTCACCGACCTGCACCGCCTCGGCCACGCCCATTCGCTGGAGACGCGGCAGGGCGGCCAACTGGTCGGCGGGCTGTACGGCGTGGTGCTGGGCGGCGTGTTCTTCGGCGAAAGCATGTTCAGCCGCACCCGCGACGCCTCCAAGGTGGCGCTGGCGCATCTGGTGGCGCGGCTGCGCCTCGGCGGCTTCCGCATGCTGGACACGCAGTTCGTCACCGCCCACCTGTCGCAGTTCGGCGCCGTCGAAGTGCCGCGGGACGAATACAAGGCGCAGCTTGCCGAGGCGCTGGAGGCGCCGGCCGCCTTTCCGGTGGACCTGCCGCCGGCCGTGCTGGCCACGGAGTTCCGGCGGATGGCGGGCCGGCCGGCCGCATCCGGTGCGCCGGCGGGCGCGTAATTTCCGCGCGGCCGGCGAGTCCGCCCCGCGACGGAGCAGGAGGCGATGATGCGGGCAACGGCGCCGGTGCGCGACCCGGCGGGGCGGTTCTCATGGCTCAAGGCGGCGGTGCTGGTGTTCGCGCTGTCGCACGCCGTGGTGCTGCTGCTGCGCTGGCAGGCGCACGATCTCGGCCCGCGGCCGATCACCGAGGCGATCCATGTCACCGGCCTGTGGGCGGTGCGCTTCCTGCTGCTGTCGCTGGCGGTGACGCCCGCCCGCGCGGTGCTGGACTGGGGGCGCGTGGTGATGCTGCGGCGCATGCTCGGCGTTACCGCCGCGTGCTACGCCGGGGCGCACCTGATGCTGTACGCGCTCGATCAGCAATGGCACTGGCTGCACGTGGCGAGCGAGATCGCGCTCCGATTCTATCTGACCATCGGCTTCGTCGCGCTGCTCGGGCTGACCGCGCTCGCCGTCACCTCCACCGATGGTTGGCAGCGGCGGCTGGGCGCGCGGTGGAAGCGGCTGCACCGGCTGGCCTACGGGATCGCGGTGCTGGCGTTGTTCCATTACGCGATCCAGTCGAAGGCGGACGTGACCGGGGCGGTGCTGCTGGCCGGGCTGTTCGCCTGGCTGATGTACTGGCGCGTGCTGAAGCGGCGCTGGCAGCAGAAGCTGTGGCCGCTGGTGCCGCTCGCGCTCGGCGCGGCGGCCACCGCCTCGGTGATCGAGGCGGGGTGGTACGCGGTGCGCAACCACGTCGATCCGCTTCTGGTCTGGTCGGCCAATCTCGATCTGTCCTACGGCCCGCGGCCGGCCGTCTGGGTGCTGATCGTCGGCCTGCTGCTGGCCGGGGTGGCGGGGCTGCGCCGGTGGCGCCGGCGCCGCGGCGCCCTGCCGCGCGGGGCGGTGCGGCGGGCCTAGCGCCGCCCGCGCAGCAGGTGGCGTGCGGTCAGCGCGTAGAACAGCAGCGATACGCCAGAGCCGAGCACTTCGCCGCGCGCCAGTTGCACGATCCCCAGCATGGTCAACGCCCAGCCCAGGCGCGGCCGCCCCAGCCGCTGGCGCGCCTGATAGCCATTCCACAGCGCCTCCACCGCGCTGCCGGCCAGCCGCCCGCGCAGCACCTGCACGGCGCCCAGCCCGGCCAGCCCGCCGGCCGCCAGCGCCAGCGGCGGCAGCCGGCGGC
>JAKAZX010000121.1 GCA_021826485.1 Pseudomonadota bacterium
CCGATCACCAGCGCCCGCTCCCCCGGCATCACGCCGGCCAGCTCGATCAGCCGGGCCAGCACCATCGGTTCCGTCAGCACGCGCCCGTTGCCGAGCGGCACATCCTCATCCGAATAGGCGCGGGACACCATCGCCGGCGGCACGAACCGCTCGCGCGGCAGCGTGCGCAGCGCTTCCAGCAGCCGCCGGCCATACACCCGGTTCGGCCTGATCTGGCCATCCACCATCATGTTGCGGGCGTCGGCGTAGTCGATCACATGGCGGTCCATGGCACCTCGGCGGCAGGCTGGCAGGCCAGCGGTGCTTACAGGCAGCAGGGCCGCCCCGCAACAACCCGGGGCTTGACCCGCCCCCGACCCGCCGCCGATATACCGCGCGCAACCGCCCCCGGTCCGGTGGCAGAGTGGTGATGCAGCGGACTGCAAATCCGCGAATGTGGGTTCGATTCCCGCCCGGACCTCCAATCCGCCCCGCCGCCATCGCGGCCGCGCCGCGCTAGGACGCCCGGGGCATGGGACTGCGCCGCTTCCTGTTCCGCCGGCGGCTGCGACGCCGCCTGTCCGCCGGACGCCGCACCCGCATGGCCGCCCGGCTGGAGCGGCTGGCGGGGTTCGGCGGCACGTTCGATGCGCCGCTGATCGACCGGCAACGGGTGGCGGCGGCGCTGGCCGCGGCAACGCCGCCGGCGCCACCGCGTTCGTTGGCCCAGCATGCCGCCCCTCCCGCCGTCTCGATCCTCGTCAGCTCCCGCGGCAACGCGTTCATGCGCGACATCGCCGACGACATCGCGGCACTCCTCGCCGCCTGCGGCACCGCCGTCGCCCGCTGCGACGAGCATGCGACCATCCCGCCGTCCCTGCCGATCGTGGTGGCGCCGCACGAGTTCTTCACCCTCGGGCGCGGACCGCGCTGGATCACGGAATCGTTCCTGGGGCGCGCGGTGATGCTCAACACCGAACAGCCGCACACGGACTGGTTCGCCGCCGCCCTGCCCTACCTGCTCGGCGCGCGCGGGGTGCTCGACCTGAACGGGCAGACCGCCGGGTGGCTGGCGGCGGGCGGCGTGCCGGCGCTCGCCCTCACCCTCCCGCCGCCCCGCGATCCCACCCCGCTGCAGCCGGCGGACCGCCGGCACCGGCTGTTCCGCGCCCTGCCGCCCGCGGCGCGGGAGGCGCCGGACCCCACTTTGCCCTGGGCCGCGCGGCCGATCGATCTCACCTTCTTCGGCACCGCGACGCCGCGGCGGGCGGTGTTCTTCGCCGAAAACGCGGCCTTCCTGGCCGCCCAGTGCTGCGTCGTCCACTGCGTCGCCGCCGACCGGCCGATCCAGGATGGCGCGGCCGGCCGCCTCGCCCGGCATGTCGGCGGTCATGCGCGGCTGACGCTCAATCTGCACCGCGACGACACGGCGTATTTCGAGGCCCACCGCCTGCTGCGGCTGGGCGTCGGGATGGGCAGCGTGGTCGTCTCGGAACCCTGCCTGCCGCACCCGGCGATCCGCGCCGGGGAGCATTATTTCGCGGCGACGCTGCCGGCCCTGCCCGAGCTGATCGGCTGGCTGCTGCATGCCGCGGACGGCCAGGCCGCGGCCGAGGCGGCGCGCACGGCAGCGACGCGGTTGCTGGACGGCGCGCTCCACCCGGCAGCGGCCGGGGCCCCACTCATCACGTTCCTGCACGAGGCGACCGCATGATGCGACACCCAGGTCACGGGCGCCGGAGGCCGGTTGCTTCGGCGTCAAACCATGCCATGATGCACGCAATGACCCGGCGCTTCGCCCTGCTCGCGCTGCTCGCCCTGCCCGTTCCGGCGGGGGCGGACCCGGCGCCCGTGGCGGTGCAACTGACCTTCGACGGCTATGCCTCCGGCTTCCGCGTGCTGTCGATGCAGACGGAAATGCTGCTGGCGCCGACGGGGTACCGCATCGCCATCGCCGGCCGCACCGCCGGAATGGTCGGGCTGCTGTATCACGCCAACTGGCAGACCTGGGCCGACGGCACCTGGACCGCCAGCGGCATCAGCCCGCAGCATTTCGACAACGCCGGCGTGTTCGGCGGCCAGCCGCGCCATGTCGCGCTGGTGTTCGAGCATGGCGAGCCGGTCATCCGCACCCTCGATCCGCCGGACGACACGGAACACCTGCCGGTGACGGCGGACGCGATCCGCCATGCGGTGGACAGCCTGAGCATCACCGCGCTGGTGATCCACCAGATCGCAACGCAGGGCCACTGCGCCGGCGAGACCGTCGCCTTCGACGGGCGGCAGGCGGAGGCGCTGACACTGCACGCCGCCGGCGGGGAGGATCTGCCGGCCACCACCCGCTCCTCCTGGCGCGGGCCGACGCTGCGCTGCGACATCGACGCCCGCGTGATCGCCGGTTTCTTCCGCGAGGGCGATACCGAGGCATCCCGCAACTACGTGGACACGCTGTGGATGGGCAACGTCCTGCCCGGGGTGCCGCCGCTGCCGGTACGCATGACAGCGACCACGCATCATCTCGGCCGGGTCATGCTGTATCTGACCAAGGCCACGCTGCGCGACGCGGGCACGCTGACTGCCCGCACGCCTTGACGCGGCCGCCCAATCTTCTGGTGCTGATGGCCGACCAGCTTTCGGCGTTGGCGCTGCCCTGCTACGGCGACCGCACGTCGCGCACCCCGCATATCGACGCACTGGCTGCAAACGGCGTGGTGTTCGATGCCGCCTATTGCAACAGCCCGCTCTGCGCGCCGTCGCGCGGCGTGCTCACCTATGGTCGGCTGCCGTCCGCTACCGGCGTCCATGACAACGCGGCGGAGTTTCCCTCGCAGCTTCCGGGATTCGCCCATTACCTCCGCGCCGCCGGGTACCGCACCATCCTGACCGGGAAGATGCATTTCTGCGGCCCCGACCAGTTGCACGGATTCGAGGAGCGGCTGACCACCGACATCTATCCCGCCGATTACGGCTGGACGCCCGACTGGCAGCAATTCGCCGCGCGGCCGGATTGGTACCACTCGATGGAATCGGTGATCCAGGCCGGCCCCTGCGCGCGCACCAACCAGATCGACTTCGACGAGGAAGTCTCGTTCTCCGCCCAGCAATGCCTGTTCGACATCGCGCGCGGCGGCGACCGGCGGCCGTTCTGCATGGTGGTGTCGTTCACCCATCCGCACGACCCGTTCACCATCGCCGAGGAATACTGGAACCGGTTCGCCGACGCCGATATCCCGCCGCCGCACAATGCCGTGCCGGCGGACGATCCGCATGCCCATCGGCTGCGCCATGTCATCGGCCTCGACGCGCAGCCGGTGACCGCGGCGCAGACGCAGGCCGCGCGGCGCGCCTACTACGCCGCGATCAGCTATTTCGATGATCACGTCGGGCGCCTGCTCGCCGCGCTGCGGGCGGCGCGGCTGGATGGCGAAACCATCGTGTTGGTGATCGCCGATCATGGCGAGATGCTGGGCGAACGCGGCCTGTGGTACAAGATGAGTTTCCACGAGCCGGCGGCGCGGGTGCCGCTGATCGTGCGCGCACCGGGCACATTTGCCCCGGGGCGTGTCGCCGCCGCGGTGTCGCTGGCCGATCTGCTGCCCACCTTCGCCGAGATCGCCGGCAACGGGCGGGCGCCCGACTATGCCGCGCCGATCGACGGGCGCAGCCTGCTGCCGCATCTGTCGCGCAGCGGCGGGCATGACGAGGCGATCGGCGAATACCTCGCCGAGGGCGTGACGGCGCCGATGGTGATGATCCGGCGCGGGCGGGAGAAGTTCATCCACGCGCCCGGCGACCCTGACCAGCTGTACGACGTGCTGGCCGACCCGGACGAGCGGCGCAACCTCGCCGGATTGCCCGAAGCGGCGGCGCGCGTCGGCGCCTTGCGGGCGGAGGTGGCGCGGCGCTGGGACATGGCGGCGCTGCGGGAGGCCGTGCTGGCCAGCCAGCGCCGCCGCCTGTTCGTCGCCGCGGCGCTGCGCCAGGGGCGGCGCTCGTCATGGGACTGGCAGCCGCCGCGCGACGCCAGCCAGCAGTATGTGCGCAGCCACATGCCGCTCGAATCGCTGGAGGCAATGGCTCGCTTCCCGCGCTGGATGCCGCCGGAGGGATCGTCATGAAACTCGCAGTGCTCGACGACTATCAGCAGATCGCGGCGCGCGCGGCCGACTGGTCGGCGCTGCATGGACGCTGCGACATCACCGTCCTGTCCGAGCATATCCCGCCCGCCGACGCGCCGCAGGCGCTGGCGGCGTTCGACGCGCTGGTGCTGATGCGCGAACGCCTGCCGATGCCGGCCGACCTGATGGCGCGGCTGCCGCGCTTGAAACTGCTGGTGACCACGGGCGGGCAGAATCGCGCGATCGACCTGGACGCGGCGACCGCACGCGGCATCGTCGTCTGCCATACCGGCGGCGCGCCGGAATCGCCCCACGCGACGCCGGAACTCGCCTGGGGGCTGATGCTCGCGGTGGTCCGCCACATCCCGCAGGAAGACCGCCGGATGCGCGAAGGCCTGTGGCAGAGCAGCATCGGCACCACGCTGTACGGCAAGACGCTGGGACTGCTCGGCCTCGGCAATATCGGCCGGCGGATGGCGGAGTATGCCCGTGTCTTCGGCATGAACGTCACCGCCTGGAGCCCGAACCTGACCGACGCGGCAGCCGCCGCGAGCGGCGCCAGGCGCGTCGAGAAGGCGGCCCTGTTCGCCGACAGCGACATCGTCAGCATCCATGTGGTGCTGAGCGAGCGCAGCCGCGGCCTGGTCGGGGCGGCGGAACTCGGTGCGATGCGGCGCAGCGCCGTGCTGATCAACACCTCCCGCGGGCCGATCGTGCAGGAAGCCGCGCTGCTCGCCGCCCTGCGGGACGGGCGGATCGCCGGTGCCGGCCTGGATGTCTACGATATCGAGCCGCTGCCCGCGGACCATCCGCTGCGCGCACTGCCGAACGTCGTGCTGACGCCGCATCTCGGCTACGTGGTCGAGGAGACCTATCGCGTCTTCTACGCCGACGCCGTGGCGGCGGTGCGCGGCTTCATCGACGGCGCGCCGGTGCGCGTGCTGAACCCGGCGGTGCTGAAAGGCCGCTGAACCGGCCTAGCGTTCCGCAAGCTCGGTCGCGGCGAGCTGCTCGGCGAAGCGGGCGAGTTCCGTGTGGTCGCGGCCGTTGCCCAGCATGACGGCGGCGGCGGACCACAGCTCGCGGCACAGCGCCGCGAACGGCGCGGGCGTCGCGGTGTCACGGCCGATCTCCAGCGCGATCGACAGATCCTTGACCATCAGGTCGAGGCCGAAGCCGCTGTCGAACCGGCGCGACAGCACGAACTGGCGGAATTTGCGCTGCGTGCTGTTGTTCATGCCGCTCGATGCGTTCAGCACATCGACCATGACCGCGGGATCGAGGCCGCTGCGCTGGCCGATCAGCAGTGCCTCCACGCCGATCAGGAAGCCGCCGGCGGAAACGAGGTTGTTCAGCGCCTTCATCGCCTGGCCGGAGCCGAGACCGCCGGTGCGCGTCACCGTTCCCATGCCGTCCAGCACCGGGCGGACGCGCGCCACCACGTCATCCTCCCCGCCCACCATGATCGCCAGTTCGCCCGTGCGCGCCCGCGCGACCCCGCCGGAGACCGGTGCGTCGATCATGGCCACGCCCGCCTCGGCCAGTGCTGCGGCGACCGTGCGCGTGGTTGCCGGCACGCCGGAGGTCATGTCGATCACCACCTGCCCCGCCCGCAGCAAGGGGCGCAGCGTGGCTGCCACCTGCGCCACGATCGCGCTGGTCGGCAGGATGGTGACGATCACCTCGGCGGCGGCGGCCAGCCCGGCCAGATCGGCGGCGTGCGCGCCGGCGTGCTCGGCGGCGAACCGTTCCGCGACCGCCGGCCGGGCATCATGGACGTGCAGCGTGAAGCCCGCGCGGTGCAGGCAGGCGGCCATCGGCCAGCCCATGTTGCCGATGCCGATGACGCCGATCGCCGGCCGTGCCGTGTCCATTCCTACCTCTCCCGCTGCTGCCGGGCAGCATAGGCCGCCGCTCGGGCAGGGCCAACGCGACCGCTGTGACAAGCACGGCGCATTGTGGGAGGATCGGGGCGCCCGGCTCGCCGCGGCCCATGATACCAGCCCTGGGAGACGTCCATGCCGCTCCGCATCACCCGCCGCAGCCTGATCGCCGGTGCCGCCGGTGCGCTCGCCGCGCCGGCCATCCGCGCCGACGAGCCGATCCGCCTGCGTGCCTCGCTCGACACCGCACCAAGCCACGGCCGCAACATCGCCATCGGCGACTACCTGAAGAAAGTCGAACAGGCCTCGGGCGGACGGATCAAGACGGAGCTGTTCCACAGCGGCCAGTTGTTCCCCGACCTCGATGTCGGCAAGGCGCTGATCCAGGGGCAGGTGGAAATGGCCTGCCCCGGCGGCTGGGCGATCACCGGCATCATCCCCAATGCCGACCTGTTCCAGTTGCCGGCGCTCTACGGGCAGACGCTGGACGTGACGCACAAGGTGATCGACGGGCGGGCCGGCGCCATCGTCGCCGGCAACATCGCCGACCGGCTGCGCGCCCATGTGCTCGGCCCGTGGCTCGATCTCGGCTATCAGAACTGGTACACGACCGGCCGCAAGCTGGAGACGGTCGCCGATCTGCGGGGCATGAAGATCCGCAATTCGGGCGGCGCCGGCCAGGCCTGGCGCACCCGCTTCTTCGGCGCCATCCCGCAGACCACCGCTTGGCCGAACGTGCCGCTGGCGCTGTCGCAAGGCGTGTTCGACGGGCTGGTTTCCACCGATGAAAGCCTCGCCAGCGCGAAGCTGTGGGAAGCCGGCGTGAAATACTCGCTCGCCGACCACAATTTCGTCGGCGACTACATCCCGATGATCAGCCTCGCCTTCTGGAACAAGCTGCCGGCGGACGACCGCGCGATGATGACCGAACTCTGGAACAAGAACATCCCCGCCTATCGTACCGCGATGGCGGCGCGGCAGACCGAGGCGCGGCAGTTGCTGCAGCAACACGGCGTCACCTTCGTCGATCCGACGCCCGAACAGCTTGCCGCGACGCGCAAGACGATGCTGCCGCACAGCGCGGAAGTGGCGAAGGAGATCAAGGTGGCACCCGACATCCTCGCGCTGGTCGACGAGGATGCCGGCGTTGCCGGCTGACGCGACGATGCCGCGCCGGCTGGCGCGGCTCGATCGTTTCTGGGATCGACTGGAGCGCCGGCTGGTCGGCCTGCTCGGCCTGGCCGCGCTGCTGATCGGGCTGGTGCAGGTCACCGGCCGCTACCTCGCCCCCCAGCACGCCATCGGCTACGCCGAGGAGGTCATCGTCTATCTGGTGATCTGGGCGGTCATGCTGGTCGCCGGGCAGCTCGTGCGCACGGACGGGCACGTGCGGCCGGACGTGGTGCTGCGCCTGCTGCCGCCGCAGGCCCAGCGCTGGGTGGAAGCGTTCAACTGTCTGGTCGCGCTGATCTTCTGCGCGGGACTCGTCTGGTACGGCTGGCAGATCGTCGATACCGCGCTGCTGCTGGACGAACGCAGCTCGACCGATCTGCAATTCCCGATGTGGATCTACTACCTCTCCCTGCCGGTGGGCGGCGCGCTGATGGCGGTGCGCTACGCGATCCGGCTGCTGCGCTATGCGTTCTTCTACGATCCCGCCAGCATGTCGGTCGGCCACGCGGCGACCGACGCGCCGCTCGACCACGCGGCGCACGAGGCCGGCTGAGCCGTGTGGACGCTGCTGTTCCTGCTGCTGTTCTTCGGCCTGCTGGCGGCCGGGACGCCGATCTTCCTGGTGCTCGGCAGTTGCGCGGCGGTGCTGTACCTGGTGTCCGGCCAGCCGCTGGTCGGCGTCGCGCAGCTTGTCATCGACCAGCTCAACTCGACGACGCTGATGGCGCTGCCGCTGTTCGTGATGGCGGCGGCGTTCATGCGCTTCGGCGGCGTCGCGCGCGCGCTGGTCGATCTGGCGACCGCCTGGCTCGGCGCGGTGCGCGGCTCGCTGGGTCTGGTCACGGTGGTGTCCTGCACGCTGTTCGCCGCCATCTGCGGATCGAGTGTCGCGACCGCGCTGGCGATGGGCACCATCCTGCTGCCGGCGATGATCGAGCGCGGCTATCCACGCTCCTTCGCGCTCGGCGTGGTCGGCGCCTCCGGCACCATCGGCATCGTCGTCCCGCCCAGCCTTGCGCTGATCCTGTACGGCATCGTCGCCGAGCAGTCGGTGCCGCGGCTGTTCCTGGCCGGCGTGCTGCCGGGGCTGTTGCAGGCGGCGGCGTTCTTCGCCTGGGTGCTGTTCGATGCCCGCCGCCGGCAGTTCCCGCGCGAACCGGCGCGCCCGCTGGCCGAGCGGCTCCATGTCACGCTGCATGCGCTGCCGGCGCTGCTGGTGCCGGTGGTCGTCATGGTCGGCATCTATGGCGGGCTGGTGACAGTGACGGAGGCGGCGGCGCTGTCCGCCGTCACGGCGCTGCTGGTCTCGCTGGTGTTCTATCGCGGCTTCCACTGGACCCGCACGCTGGACGTGGTGGCGGAGGCGATGCGCAGCGCCGGCACGATCATGCTGATCGTGGCGACCGCGCTCGCGTTCGGCCACTGGATGACCGAATCGGGCATCCCCGCGACGCTGGTGCGCTTCACCGTGACGCACGGCTTCGCCACCTGGCAGTTCCTGCTGGCCATCAATCTGCTGCTGCTGGTGCTCGGCTGCTTCCTGGAAGTGACGGCGACGCTGCTGCTGGTGCTGCCGATCCTGGCTCCGGCGCTGCGCCCGCTCGGCGTCGATCCCGTGCATTTCTCGATCATCTTCACGCACAACATGGAAATCGGGCTGGTGCATCCGCCGGTCGGGCTGAACCTGTTCGTGCTCTCCACCATCTCCCAGGCGCCGGTGGGGGAGGTGATCCGCGGCATCCTGCCGTTCCTGATCCTGCTGCTGGTGGTGCTCGGCATCATCACCTATGTCCCGGAACTGACGCTGTGGCTGCCGAACCACGTGTTCGGCGCCCAATGAGGCCCCAGGCATGACCGACACCTATGAGGTCTTCGCGCTGCGCTATGCCACCAACCCGGCGCGCCGGGCCGGCGAGAACTTCCTGTTCCCCGACGATCACGCCGCCCCCATGCCGATCGACTACTATGTGTGGGCGATCCGCAACGCGGCGCGCACCATCGTCGTCGATACCGGCTTCGGCCCGGCCGCCGGTGAGCGGCGCGGCCGCGCCCTGCTGCGCCATCCGACCGAAGCGCTGCGGCAGATCGGCATCGACGCCGCGACCGTGAGCGACGTGGTGCTGACCCATCTGCACTACGACCATGCCGGCTGCATGGCGGATTTTCCCGCCGCCACCTTCCACCTCCAGGACGCGGAAATGGCGTTCGCCACCGGCCGCTGCATGTGCCACCGCGTGCTGCGCTTCCCGATGGAGCTGGACGACGTGCTGACCGGCGTGCGCATGGTCTATGCCGGCCGCGTCCGTTTCCACGACGGCACCGCGACGCTCGCGCCCGGCATCACGCTGCACCGGGTCGGCGGGCACACTGGCGGGTTGCAGGTGGTGCGCGTGGCGACCGCCCGCGGCGCCGTGGTGCTGGCCAGCGACGCGACGCATTTCTGGGCCAATCTGCGCACCGGCAACCCGTTCCCGCTGGTCGCCGACATCGCCGGCATGCTGGAGGGGTACCGCATCTGCGGCGAACTCGCCGACGGCCCCGACCACATCATCCCGGGTCACGACCCGCTGGTGCTGCAGCGCTTCCCGCCGGTCGCCGGCGCCGCCGACGCGGTGCGGCTGGACCTGCCGCCGCTGGCCTGACCCCCCTGCCCTGCGCCGGCTTGCCCCGGGCGCGGTTCCGTGCTTAACCCCGCGCCTTCCCTGCCGGGGGCGTCGGCCGCTCCCGGCTATGCTCGCGCGC